>JALNZH010000224.1 GCA_023229405.1 Bacteroidota bacterium | reverse complement strand
CAGATGCGCTCTGCATTAAAACAAAGTCAGGATACGATACGCATCTCCACCGTCGGACAAGTCGCCGCTTCGCTCGTCCAAGATTTTCGCGCACCCATCAGAGACATTGTCGCGGCAATCGACGAAATAAAAAAATCTTCTCTAGACGATGCAACGAAACACACACTACTGGATGAGGCAAAAGAATCCGCCCAACTTGTCAACCGTATGACGCAGGACCTTATCGACTTCACTTCCGGCGACATCCGCGTGGATAAACGCCTTTCCAGCATCGGTAAACTCATGCAGACAATAACGACAACCGTAAAACCGGATTTGGACAAACAGCAAATTAAATTTGAAACCAACGCACGGTATGATGGACAGGCGATCGTCGATCCGGACAGGACGACACGAGCGATTGATAACATCATCTCGTATGCCGCAAATTATATTCCTTCCGGGGGAAGGATACGATTAGAAACAGATTCTGAGCCGGGAAAACTTTTCTTCCGCATCATCGACAACGGCAGCGGAATTCCGGCGGCATTTCAGGAAAAGATTTTCGAACCGTTTGTGAAAGTGGTTCAAAGCGGCGGAGTTGGATTGGATTTAGCGTTGGCAAAAAAAATTATCGAAAAACAAGGTGGAAAAATTTCTTTACAATCTGAAGAAGGGAAAGGAACAACCTACGTGATTACTCTGCCGTTGTAACGTTTGCAGTTTTCACATCATTACAAACCCGCTTCGAAAGAGCGGGTCCATAATTTCCAATCTTGTATCTGCTCCTATATTAGCATACCTTTAATTGCTGACTTATTTGTCTGATTTTAACCGCAAATTATTCTTCAAAAATCGGATGTTGTTACTTACTATAGAGTAATGTGAGCAGCTTCATATGTTTGAGATTTTCAACGTTGAATTTCCCATTAGTGAAAATTCATAGGATTTACAGGAGAAAAAACTCGGCATTTTAACTTGTTTGCGGTTGGCGCACATTTTGCATTTGTGTAGGTATCAGATTGTGGTCACTCCCATATCCGGTAAATTCATACATTAAGGTGAGGGACCAAACCTCAAAAAAAACTACTAACAATTTTTTCATCCTCATTCCATCCCGATTGCCGTTGGAATGACACATTTTTAAGAAAGACGTGTTTATGGAAAAAGAGACTCGTGCACTTGATGAAGTAACGATACGCTTTGCCGGAGATTCCGGCGACGGTATGCAATTGACGGGCGGCCAGTTTACCAACACTTCTGCCGCAATGGGGAACGATCTCTCTACTCTCCCCGATTATCCCGCGGAAATCCGTGCACCAATCGGAACAACGTACGGCGTCAGCGGATTCCAGATCCATTTCGGTGCGACCGAGATCAACACTCCCGGCGACCATTGCGATGTACTGGTAGCAATGAATGCGGCATCATTAAAAGTAAATCTTCGCTCACTGATCGATGGTGGAATTATTATCGTAAACACCGACGGGTTCGGTGATAAGAATCTGAAACTTGCCGGATACACACAAAGTCCGTTATCGGACGGTTCGCTGAGTAAATTCCAGGTTTTCCAGGTGGACATCACCAAGTTGACGAATCTTGCTCTTGCCGACATGAACCTTCCCCAGAAGGTTGTAGACAAAACGAAAAACTTTTTTGCACTTGGTATGATGTACTGGATGTTCAATCGTACTCCTGACAACACAATCCAATGGATCACAGAAAAATTTGAAAAGAAACCCGAGCTGATCGAAGCAAACACTCGTGTGATGAAAGCGGGATGGAACTACGCCGAAACGACCGATATTTTCGCCGTGAAGTATGATGTAAAGCCGGCTCCCTTGACGCCAGGAAAATACCGGAACATCAACGGCAATCAGGCGACAGCGCTCGGATTCGTTGCTGCTGCGGACAAAGCAAAGTTACCGCTCTTCCTCGGATCTTATCCGATCACTCCCGCCAGCGATATCCTTCACGAACTTTCCTATTTTAAAAATTTCGGCGTGAAGACCTTCCAATGCGAAGATGAGATCGCCGGAATCACCAGCGCCATCGGCGCATCATTCGGCGGATCGCTTGCCATCACCACCACCAGCGGTCCTGGCGTTGCACTGAAAACCGAAGCGATGGGACTTGCCGTGATGGTTGAACTGCCGCTCGTGATCATCAATGTTCAACGCGGTGGACCGAGCACCGGATTGCCGACGAAAACAGAACAAGCCGATCTTCTACAGGCAGTGTATGGCCGCAATGGTGAAGCTCCGATTCCCGTAATCGCCGCATCCTCTCCGAGCGATTGTTTTAATGCAGCATTTGAAGCTTCCCGCATTGCTTTAAAATTTATGACACCTGTCATACTGTTAACGGACGGGTACATTGCCAACGGTTCTGAACCCTGGCTGATTCCCGAAGTGAAAGATCTTAAAGATATTTCCGTCAAATTCCGAACTGACCCGGAAAATTATTTGCCGTATCTGCGCGACGAAATTACACTGTCACGTGAATGGGCCATCCCTGGAACACCCGGATTGGAACACCGCATCGGCGGTCTGGAAAAACAAGACGGTACCGGCAATATTAATTATGAACCGGAAAACCATCATAAGATGATCAAACTGCGTGCGGCAAAAGTAGAACGCATCGCCAACGATATTCCGCTGGCAACCGTGGAAGGAGACGAAAGCGGTGATGTGCTTGTTATCGGATGGGGCGGAACGTATGGCACGATTAAAACCGCTGTAGAGCGGAAACGGAAGGAAGGAAAATCTGTTTCTCATCTACATCTACGGTATATTAACCCCATGCCGAAAAACATCGGAGAAATACTAGCAAAATTCAAGACGGTTCTGGTGCCGGAAATTAATCTCGGTCAGTTGATTAAAATACTGCGTGATAAATTTTTGATCCCGGCGGTCGGTTTGAACAAAGTGCAAGGTCTACCGTTCCGGTCGATCGAAATCGAACAAAAAATTGACGAGCTTCTTGGAGGAAAACAATAATGAACACTCTCATCAACAGCGTTACCAATCAAGCAACGGAAGCAACTATTAAATATACAGCTAAAGATTTCTCCTCCGATCAGGATGTTCGATGGTGTCCCGGATGCGGCGACTATTCGATTCTCGCACAAGTCCAACGCGTTATGCCGGATCTGAATATTCCGAAAGAAAAAATCGTTTTCATTTCCGGTATCGGATGCTCGAGCCGGTTCCCTTATTATATGAACACGTATGGTTTTCACAGCATTCACGGACGGGCAACAGCGATTGCTTCAGGTCTAAAGATCGCCCGACCCGACTTGAGTGTTTGGGTCGCTACCGGAGACGGTGACGGTCTTTCCATCGGCGGGAATCATATGATTCACATCCTGCGCCGTAATGTGGATGTTAACATTCTGTTGTTCAATAATCAGATTTACGGATTAACAAAAGGCCAGTATTCTCCAACATCCGAAACGGGAAAGATCACCAAATCTACCCCGTACGGTTCTGTCGATATGCCGTTTAATCCTGCATCTCTTGCGCTTGGCGCAGGCGGTACGTTCGTCGCCCGTTCTCTCGACCGGGATCCGAAACATATGCAGACAATGATCAAACGCGCAGCCGAACACAAAGGAACTTCGTTCATCGAGATCTATCAAAACTGCAACGTCTTTAATGACGGCGCATTTTTTGCGCTGACAGAAAAAGAAACGAAACCGGATAACGTCGTTTTCCTTGAACACGGTAAACCGCTGGTCTTTGGAAAAGAGAACGACAAAGGAATCAAGTTGGATGGATTCTCTCCTGTCGTGGTTTCATTAAAAGATGGGAGTCATTCCATTAATGACCTGCTGGTGCACAACGAGAAAGACAGCACGCTCGCCTTCATTCTGGCGAACATGACGTACAATCCCGAACTGCCCCGTCCTGTCGGTATCTTCCTTGCAAGCGACCGTCCGCGGTACGAAGTCGAAATGGAGAAACAGATTGATTCCGCAATCTCCAAACGCGGTAAAGGTGTTTTGGAAAAATTGCTGAACTCCGGCGATACGTGGGTAATCCAGTAAGCAATAGCTCTTCCAATCAAGTAATAAAAAAACGCCAGCGAGTGCTGGCGTTTTTGTTCTATTTTTTATTGATTTTTGTTTGGGATTATTTAACATAGCTGTCCAAAATAAAACCCTTAGTGACAAAAATTTATCAAAACAGGTGGATTTATGGAAGATATGTTATGTTGAGAAAAGTAAGCCCTCCCCTACATTTCTTACAGAGTTGGATGAGATGTGGCAGGGAGCGAAATTTAGGAGGATTGAGTGAGCTTTTTCTCCTCCTACCAGGGGGGAGATACAGAGGGGGGCATGAAATCATGAAGGGACTTTTGATGGTGTTTTTTACCATCTACGGGCAAGAGCGAACGGTATTCATCGTGCGCGTTACATTTTGCAAGGGGTTCTTTTGCTTCTTTCTTGTGCCGACCAAATCTTTATACCATGTCGGCATTCCTTCGGAACCCCGTCAAGAAAAGAAGGAATAAGTTTTTCTCTTGTATGATTTATTTTGGACAAGTATGATTATTTAACTAAGGTGATTTTATTAATTACCGATTGATCTCCCATCTGCAATTTGCAATAATAATTACCACTTGATGTGATGCCGAAATTATTATTTACAAGAGATATCCGAAAAATCCCATCCGATACCATTCCCACAAAATAGACCTATGTGCCGCTTTCAATTCGAGAACGACGAGTCCCGCAGAATACTTCGAGACTTGTCACAAAGTGACCACCTAGCCAATTAGGGAATTGTCTATGATTTTTGATTTTTCAGACGCATCAGTTCTTAAAGCATAACGGTCGACAACATTACTTTGAAGCGCTGTTAAATTTTCGTATTTTGTGTATATGAATGAACATTTCTCTCAACTCCACGATATTTTCAGATCCAAACAATCGTTCGTCATCACAACACATGTCAATCCAGACGCAGACGCTATCGGAAGCGAAGTTGCACTGGCGTTGTATTTAAAGGCGAAAGGGAAAGATGTCCTCATTATCAATCAAAGTGAGACGCCGGATCATCTGAAATTCCTTACATCCCTCTTTCCTGTGCACTTATACAATGGAAATTTGGATTATCATATCCTCCACGCAGAGTGTTTTTGCGTAGTTGATACGAATTCGCCGAAACGGTTCAGCGCCATGGCAGAGACTGTCCGGAAAAGTAATGCGTTTAAAGTCTGCATAGATCACCATCTGGAACATGAACCGTTCGCAGATTTCTATGTGATCGATACGGACGTTCCTGCAGCAAGCGAATTGCTCTATCGAATATTCTCTTCGGAAAATCCCGATGCTATTACTGAACCGATCGCCCGGGCGTTATACGCCGGAATTATGACCGATACCGGCTCGTTTAAATTTCCGAAAACCGATCCGGAAACACACACCATTACCGCCGATCTTTTGAAACGGGGAGTCGATCCTTATTCCGTTTATCAGTCCATTTATGAAAGCGGCGAAATCAACAAACTGCACTTGCTGGGCAAAGCGCTGGAACGGATCGAACTTCATCACAACGGCAAAATCGCATCAATGGCCCTTCCCCGCACCGTGTTTGCGGAAACCGGTACCAACGAATCCGATGTCGACAATATGACGCAGTATGTTTTGTCCATAAAGGATGTTGTGGTCGGACTTGTTTTCGTAGAACTGGCGGACGGCGTGAAGGTGAGTTTCCGTTCAAAGGGAGATATCGCCATCAATAGTGTCGCAAAACATTTCGGCGGCGGTGGACATAAAAATGCATCGGGTGCGCGATTAAAAAATATCGGATTATTGGATGCCGTTGCGCTCGTTATCGAAAAGACCAAAGAAGCACTTTAACACAGGAGTATGAATGAATATTACAACACTTCAATCGACTATTAAAACAATATCGTCTGAACTAGTGACAATGTTTGTTTTTCAAGATGAAAAACTCTTCGCCGAACAATCCTTAGCACTGAAAGAATGTTACGGAACTGTTGCACTCTCCGCTGTATCATCGAAAGAATTTTCCGGTAAAGAAAATGAAACAGTACTTATTTACACGGAGCACAAAAAGACTCCCCGCCTGTTCGTGATTGGTCTCGGCGATTCACAGAAATTTACAATAGAAAAACTTCGTCGTGCCGTCGCCGCCGCCGCCAAGAAGGGAAAAGCGTTAAAAGTTGCATCTATGGCCATTGAAATGCCGAACATTTCGGAAGTCCTCGCAGAAACGATTGAAGTAACTGCG
>JALNZH010000223.1 GCA_023229405.1 Bacteroidota bacterium | reverse complement strand
CGATGTCTATGGCTAAGATCATATTTTTTTCCTTTGTTGTTATCGTATGACATTACATACATGTGAATAATCATCCTGAGCGAACATTTAACACTATTCATACGCCAGACTCACATCACCGGCGAAGAGATTCCGTTTTTCTCCCTCTCCCGTTTCAATAATCAGGCTTCCGTCTTCGGCGACATCAATCGCCGTGGCAGTAAAACTACACTCGTGTTCCAATACAAGAATCTTTTTGCCGAAAAGCAATGCTTTCATCTTCCAATCATTCAGTATCTGCACCGGAGGGAAAGAAGACAATTGATGATAGCGTAATTCCAGTGCTTCCAATATTGACTGAAGAAGACGGATGCGGTCAACATTGTTACCGCTTTCAATCCGCAGGGAAGACGCTTTTCCAACGAGCTCTTCCGAAAATTCGATCTGGTTCACATTCACTCCAATACCAAGAACAATCCGTTCGATTCCTGCAGATCCTGATGACGACTCTAGCAGCATGCCGCATATTTTCTTCGAATTAATCAACACATCGTTTGGCCATTTACAAGTTGCGGTGAGTCCAGTGACGGTTTCAATAGCATCGACAACTGCAAGAGATCCAACAAATGGAAGCAGGACAATTTTTTCCATATCAAACTCAGGATAAAGGATGACGGTAAAGAGAAGGTTTTCCCCTTTGGTTGATCTCCAATTCCTCTGCAAACGTCCCCGCCCGGCTGTCTGTTCTTCTGCTATGACTACTGTACCGTGAGGTGCAATAATCCGTTCAACATTTTTTGCAAACGTATTGGTTGAATCAATGGAATCAAAAGAAAAAACCTTTTTCCCGAAATGGTTCGTTGATAACGTTTGGACTATCGCTTCTTGATCAATCATGAATTATGCATCCGTATCAGAATATTTAACAATCCCTAATATTGAGAAGGTTTCAATGAAATTGTGCATCGTAAGTGCATATAGAATTCGCTGTATGTATGACAGAATAGAACATACTGGCAGGAAAAATCTCATTGACATGACACGTTGACATAATAAAAAAATTCTAATAATAGGATGTATATCGAAAAACGATAAAAATTGAGTGTTTACTATGGCACGGTCGTTGCAGAGAGATACGTAGAAAAACCTCAAACTACAACAATAAAATAAAGGAAAAACAACAATGGCTGGAAAAATTATTGGAATCGACCTTGGCACGACAAACTCGGTTGTTTCCGTTATGGAAGGGAACGAACCAGTTGTAATTGCAAACTCAGAAGGAGCGCGAACGACACCCTCGATCGTTGCATTTGCAAAAAATGGCGAACGCTTAGTCGGTCAGGCGGCAAAACGCCAGGGCGTAACGAATTCGAAAAATACAGTGTACTCTATAAAAAGATTTATGGGCCGATTCATGAACGAAGTGAATGAAGAAATGAAACTTGTCCCTTACGATGTTGTGACTGGTGAAAACAATACTTCCCGCGTAAAAATTGCCGATCGTGTGTATTCGCCGCCAGAGATTTCGGCGATGGTTCTGCAGAAAATGAAGCAGACGGCGGAAGATTATCTCGGACAGAAAGTGACCGAAGCGGTTATTACCGTGCCGGCATATTTTAACGACGCTCAGCGTCAGGCGACAAAAGAAGCGGGTGAAATTGCTGGATTAACAGTTCGACGTATTGTGAACGAACCGACTGCTGCAGCGCTTGCGTACGGTCTCGATAAAAAGCATGCAAACTCCCGCATTGCCGTGTTCGATCTTGGCGGTGGAACATTTGATATTTCCGTGCTGGAGCTCGGCGAAGGTGTGTTTGAAGTAAAATCAACGAACGGCGACACACACCTTGGCGGCGACAACTTCGATCAACGGCTTGTAGAATATTTTGCCGAAGAATTTAAAAAACAGGAGGGTGTGGATCTGCTAAAAGATGCGATGGCATTGCAGCGTCTGCGTGAAGCGGGGGAAAAAGCGAAGATTGAACTTTCATCGTCTGCACAGACAGAAATTAATCTTCCGTTTATCACTGCAACTCAGGACGGTCCTAAGCATTTTACAATGACATTGTCCCGTTCGAAATTTGAACAATTGGTGGACGATCTATTGAAACGTTGCCTGACACCGACAGAAAAAGCATTAAAGGATTCCGGTTACACCATCAACCAGATCGACGAAGTGATTTTGGTCGGCGGTATGACCCGCATGCCGGCCGTGCAGGAACTGGTGAAGAAATTTTTCGGTAAGGAAGGACACAAAGGAGTAAATCCGGATGAAGTTGTGGCAATCGGTGCAGCAATTCAGGGCGGAGTTCTCGCCGGTGATGTGACGGACGTTTTGTTACTTGACGTAACGCCCCTGTCTCTTGGTATTGAAACACTCGGCGGTGTGATGACGAAACTGATCGATGCAAATACGACCATCCCGACAAAGAAAAGCGAAGTGTTCAGTACGGCCGCAGACAGCCAGACATCGGTGGAGATCCACATTCTGCAGGGTGAACGTCCGCTGGCAGCCGATAACCGCTCACTCGGAAGATTCCATCTCGACGGAATTCCGCCGGCACCACGCGGTGTTCCGCAGATTGAAGTAACGCTGGATATCGATGCGAACGGTATGCTCTCCGTTTCAGCTAAAGATAAAGCGACAGGAAAAGAACAGAACATCCGTATTACCTCTTCTTCCGGTCTGAGCAAAGAAGAAGTGTCGAAAATGAAGAAGGACGCTGAAGCTCATGCATCCGAAGATGCGAAGAAAAAAGAGGAAATCGAGATCAAAAACCAGGCAGATTCGCTGATCTTCTCTACGCGCAAACAATTGACCGATCTCGGCGATAAGATTGATGCTGATACCAAAGCAAAGATTGAAACAGCAACGACGGCGTTGGAAGAAGCGGTGAAAGCAAACGCTGGCATTAAGGAGAAGAAAGAAGAACTCGAAAAAATCTGGAACGACGCATCAACAAAGATGTATGAAGCGGCAAAAACAGCAGGTCCTCAACCCGGCGCTGAAGCTGGCGGACAGCAGCAACAGTCTGCAGGCGGTGGTCAGGCTGAAGGAGGAAAAAAAGTGGAAAATGCCGATTTTGAAGTCGTTGATGACAAATAAAACAAGCAAATCCATCTGAAAAACGGGAAAAAAGATAAAGGCGAGGTGGTCCCTCGCCTTTGTCATGTCAACAAAATTGAAACATTAATTTTAACACAAAGTTTGACGTTGATGACACAGCAAAAAGGACGTACCTTTTAACACTCACAATCCTTACTACGATATTCCAACCTTCGAAGGAGCAAACGTATGAAAGTCCTCTTAGCTGATGCCTTACCTCAAAGAACTGTTGATCAGTTACAAGCGATCGGCATAATTGTCGAAAACAAACCGAAACTAAAGGCGGAAGAACTTGCCGGAGCTATTAACAATGCCGATGTACTTGTTGTTCGCTCGACCGAAGTGCATGCCGACTGTATTTCTACAGCAAAAAATTTATCATTAATAATTCGTGCCGGTGCTGGTGTTAATAACATCGATATGAAAGCGGCGAATGCTCGGGGGATTTATGTGTCAAACTGTCCGGGGAAAAATTCCGTTGCAGTGGCCGAACTGGCGATGGGACTGCTTCTTTCGCTGGACCGCCGGATTCCCGATAATGTTGCCGATCTGCGTAACGGAAAGTGGAACAAAAGCGAATATTCAAAATCGGATGGTATCTTCGGCAAAACCGTCGGTGTCATCGGTGTAGGCCAGATTGGGAAAGAATTTATTGTGCGTGCAAAAGCATTCGGGATGAACGTTATTGCATGGTCGCGTTCATTAACGAAGGAAAAAGCAGAAATACTCGGTGTGGTAAAAGCTGAATCGATAGCAACGCTGATCCCGCAATGTGATATTATCACCGTCCACCTAGCGTTAAAACCGGAAACAAAAGGGATCATCACGAAAGAGATGATCGGAACGATGAAACCCAAAGGGATATTTCTGAATACTTCCCGCTGGGAAGTAGTGGATGAAGAAGCACTGTATGAAGCGGCGTTAAAAGGAGCCGTCCGAATTGGTGCGGATGTATTCTCCGGCGAACCGGAAGATAAAACTTCCCCATTCACGAACACACTTGCATCGTTGTCGAATGTTTACGGAACGCATCACATCGGCGCTTCCACGGAACAGGCGCAGAATGCAATTGCGGATGAAACCGTGGCAATTATCAAACAGTATGTTGAGCGGGGGACTGTAAAGAACTGGGTGAACAAGGCAAAGTCTACACCGGCAAAATATCAACTGGTCGTACGGCATTATGATAAACCCGGCGTTCTTGCAAATGTGTTCGATGATTTAAAATCAGCAAAGATCAATATTCAAGAGGTGGATAATCTGATTTTCGAAGGGACACTCACAGCGTGCTGCACGTTAAAACTAGATGTGCAACCTCCGGAACAGACATTGCATTCCATTACATCGAGGGTTGACGAAGTGATACAGATACAATTAGTAGCGTTGTCGTAAAGCTTACAAGAAATGCTAACGAAGTACACGACGTCGTTTTACAATCTCGTACCGATGTAATTATTTGACGTGCCGGGAATTTTTTTTTGAATAATATTGCCGAACTCCTGCCGATGACGGATATGTTAATGGGGAACTGAATGGTGGGTCTTTATTCCTTTCTTCTCTAAGCAAAAAACCGGTGAGTATTTATGATGGATATAATAGTTTGGATTGTCTTGATTGGATTAGCAATTGTATTGCTACTGGCGATCATCAATAAAAAAATGTCCTGCACAGGTAGTTTCACCGCTGCCTCCGTCTTTTCCGACATGCAAAATCAGGAGAAAAGAAATGCGATGGAAACGATGATAGATGAAAAGGCCGGTAAAAAGCGGTTTGAACAAGAGACCGGGGATAATAATCCACCAAATAATGCGTCATAATCTTAGGTATATCATGAATCTGATCCGCGGTATTGTTGTCATTTTGTTATTTTCATCTTTGCTGTATTCCGAGAAATATCCGGCACGGGTAAAAAAATCGGTTACATTTATTTTTTCAAAAGATTCCAGTAACAGATTGGAAGTTCAAGGGACCGGTTTTTTTGTGTTGCTGAATGCAAATCAAGAAAACGATACAGCAACATTCGGCTACCTTGTGACGACAAAAACTGCATTAAAAAAGCAGAATGGCGAGTTTCTGGAAACGTTGTATGTACGGATCAACCGGAAAGAAGGATATTCCGATACGTTGATTGTTCAATTGAACGTAGACAGCGCGCCGCGGTATTTCATTCATCCAGACAGTACTGTTGATCTTGCGATCATTCCCGCGTTCCCCGATGTAAACAGATATGATGTACTTTATATCCCTTCCGGTATGATTGGTGCAGTGGATGTATTCGGCCGTGAAAATATCGTTGAAGGAAGCGAGGTCTTCTCTATCGGTATGCTTCCGTCGCACATCGGCCTTTTTAAAAATATTCCTGCAGTGCGGTTTGGACGGATTGCACAAGTGTCTGATGAAAAATATCAGTGGGATAAATCATTTACTGAACTGTATCTTATTGAAACCGATATTACGCAAGGAAGTACTGGATCTCCGGTATATTATTTTAACGAAGCGTTGAAGGATTCGGGAGGCATTGTCCGTTCGAGAACGCTCGTTTTGTGCGGAATTCTCGTCGGTGATTACGGAACAGGACCACATGCCTCTGGCTTAGCAAGAGTGATTCCATCATACAAATTATTTGATTTACTTAATCAATCTGCTGTTGCCGGAGAGAGGGAAAAAGAGTTAAACCGGTTGCGGCAAAAAAAGAATAAATAGAAGCTGTCTCACAGATATTTTTTATCGTCATTTTGTGCGCTGCGTTTTAGGCAAGTCGAATCTTCCCGACGGAAATCAGTCAAGCGGGGAATCTGCTTCGACCAATGCTGGTGGAATCGGATTCCTTGCTTGCCGGTCCCCAAGGGACACCGTTAGTGCAGGCATGTTCGCTTCATCCATCACTACGCATTTGAGTATTCCGTTTAGAATGATGTGAAGTCGTTTTTGAGAGAACTTCTCGTAAAATTGTTTGTTATACAGTTCTCGTGTCGATCGTTTGACGCAGTGGAATATACCGGTGATACCGCCACACAAAACAATTCATGAAACAACAAAGTATAAACATCTATTTTAATTCACTATCAGTGACTCAATAACAATATGAATTTCAACAAATTTACAATTAAATCTCAAGAAGCCGTACAGAATGCTCAGGAGATCGCAACATCGTACGGCAATCAATCGTTGGAACCGGAGCATCTCCTGGCGGCGTTGGTGCAGGATGCACAGGGAATAGTTACGCCGATTCTTTTAAAAATC
>JALNZH010000222.1 GCA_023229405.1 Bacteroidota bacterium | reverse complement strand
CATTTGGCTGGCGGTGGTAACCGCCAATGGTAAAACATTTTGTGCGGGTGCTGATCTGAAAGAGCGGGCAGGAGTACCACAAGAACAGGTGGTGGAGTTTGTACGGGGAATTCAATCGGTTGCCGGTGCGTGGTGTGATATCCCTCAGCCGGTCGTAATGGGCATCCACGGTGCTGCGCTCGGAGGAGGATTAGAATTCGCACTCGCCGGAGATATTATTGTCTCAAGCTCGGATGCAGTACTAGGATTACCCGAGACGAGTTTAGGAATTATTCCTGCTGCCGGAGGCACGCAACGATTAGCCCAGCGGACGTCTTCTGGTATTGCAAAAAAATGGATCCTAACAGCAAAACAATTTACAGCGAATGAAGCATTGAAAGACAATGTCGTTGATTTTGTTTTTCCGGCCGATTCATTCCCGCAGGAATTTGAAGCACTTGTTCAACAGATTGTTTCCAATGCTCCTTTGGCAATCCGTCAAGCAAAGAAAGCGATTGAATCGTCGTACAGCAATTGGTTGATGGATGGTTTTGAAAATGAGTTGACATATTATCAGCCGCTGATACCGACTGAAGACCGCAGGGAAGCGTTACGTGCATTCGCAGAAAAACGGAAACCGATGTGGAAAGGAAAGTGAACGTTATGTTAGTGTGAAGAAAAATGCTGCAAGAAAGCCGACAATCGTTGCAAGTCCGACTTCGGCTCCGCCATCCTCATACGCTTCGGGCATCATCACGGAAGCCAACATCGCCAAAATGCCACCTCCTGCAACTGCCTCAACAAACGTAATGATTGTCGGCGCTGCATCCAGCAGAAAAATATTGCCTAATGCGGCGGCAATGATACCGGCGAAAATTAGTGCAAACCATAAAGAAAAAATACGTGCTTTGCTATAGCCCGCTTCAATCATATTCATGGAACTTCCCATCGACTCCGGCAGATTGGAGAGAAAAACGGCGAGAATAAAAGTAAACGTGTAGGTGTCCAGAGAAATAAAACCGGCACCAATGATAATTGATTCCGGAATTGTGTCCAACATTGCGCCGAGAAACAACGCCAGCGGATTTCCCGACGCAGCGTGTTTCTTCATATAGGTCAGTTCTTCTGCTTTCGAAAGCCGATTGATATTCGAAGAAGCGACTTTTTTCCAATGTTCTGTTTCCCGTTCTCCCCGAAGATTCTGTACGTTCTGTAGAATCCGTCGTGAATTTAATTGCTCTACTGCATTGCGCAATCCGGGAGAAATTTCCATCAAAGCATCAAATTGATCCTTGCCGATTTTTAATAAATGGGAATCTTCCGTTGCTACAGCAGTCGCTGTACGGGAATCGGTGCTCAGCAATGCCATTTCACCGAAAGATTGACCTGAGCCAAGCGATGCGATCACTTTTTGTTCATTTCCCGTATCGGCGACAATGTCAATCGTACCTTCGTTAATCAGATACAATGCATTTCCCGGTTCACCTTGACGGAAAAGCACTTCACCTTCTGATACTTCAATCGGTTCAATACACGTTAGAACGCCTTCCATTTCTTCCGGAGGCAGGGAACGGACAAGTTCCACTTTTGAGAGTTGAGTAAGGAGAATATCAGAGTCTTTTTGTTTTTGTCGCAGATAATAAAATTTTGCGAGAGCGGGGTGACGAATAGCAGCGCCTTTTTTCTCAAGCCATTTATTGACTAAGTAGTATACCAAACCGCCAATGATAAAACCGCTGGCAACCCAAGTCCATGCTTCCGTTCCCCCAAATTTTGAAATACTGGTGAGACGGTGTGCTCCTTTCATTGCCAGTTCAATCGCTAATGCCTGAATAAGAGCACCGGTTCCGAACGCCATAACAATTGCGTTGGTTCGTTGCGTCGGTTTTGCATACACACCGATCGCTGTTCCGATGATCAGAGAAAACATCGAGATAGCGGCAAGACCAGATGCGAAAATGACCCGAGATATTTCGAGGGAGGAAAATTCCATATTCGTAGCACAATATAGAAATTAATCACTCATAACGTAAATGATTTTTAGAGTTTTGAAGTTCGTAAAGGAAAGGGATATGACTTTTTTCGGAAAAAGTGTTTTGCGGTGTAAAACGATTTTCGTATATTTGATTTGTAAATGAAAGAGTTCGAAGAATATTCTGCAACAATGAGGAAGATTATTTAGATAAAATTACACATCTCTTATTTTTACAGTGTTTAATGGAGAGTTGGCAGAACGGCTATTGCACCAGTCTTGAAAACTGGCATCCTTCGGGATTTCCGGGTTCGAATCCCGGGCTCTCCGCTTCCTCAAAATGATCTGTATCCGATTCTAAAAATCGATCGGTCTCCAAGCCTAATAAAACTCGGATTTCCAATAATTTTAATTCCTTAAGCATTCTTCGGGATTTCCTAGTTTTTCACACGGCATCCCTTCGTGAAAATCATGTGCTTATTGGGCTAATTAAACACAAAAACCAAGCTTATGCTTGGTTTTTGTGTTTAGATCTATATAGTTCACTAGATTACATTCGATTTTCCAGGAATGCCTTCCATTTTGCAAAATCGTAGATTGATCCACGATTTCCAAAATTCTTTTGAAGAATTGAACATGTTGCTATTGTTGCAGGGAGGTTCTGTGAATTTTGCAGGATATGCCACAGTTCATTCTCATGATCACTTGTCAGGGTTTGCTGCCACAACAAGGTCAAAATTTGATGAATTTGGGGAAGAGTAGCTCCTGGTGAATTTAACACATAGATCAATTCAATTGCGGTAAGCGAATCTGTGGTAGTATTTGATCCTTCTTTGACAACAGAAAGCTCACCTAATGTAAGATTTTGGCGTTTTGGTTCGGTTAACAAGAAATAGAAGTCCTTTAATTCTTTCAATTTATTCGAAGCAAAATTTCCTTTTGCTCCTCCTCGGTTTACTGTTTTTACAAGCTCTTCAAAAGCACTTCGGGAACCATTTCTAGCTAATCCCTCTAATGCAAAAACATCAATGTATCCCCTACTAAGGGACAATTCAGAAGTAACTTGTGTTAGGTTTTTTTCTACTGTTTTTTGTAAAGGAATAAATAAAGATTTTGTCGTTTCCTTGTTCTTCTCCTCATAAACGCCGAATTCCCTTGAAACAGCTGTATTTATACTGTTTTCAGTAGAGTTGTAGACAAAGAATATGTTAAATACAATGAGAAGAATTACAAGTGATAAAAATCCAAAAATTAAGCGATTTGCACGTTTCCGTTCATTTCGTTCTCTAAATATCGCATCACGCAATTCTGAATTTCCAGAAACTACCTGTCGGTCAAATTCTTCCCTTAACGCTACCCCAAATTCGTTAAATTTTTCATCTAAAATTGCCTTAATTAAAATCTCACCCTTTATTGGCTTTACAGGAAGGTTAGATTTTTCATCACCTTCATGCGTAAATTTTGGAACCGATTTCCGTCCTTTTTTTAGCATAAATATCCCAAAGTTAAATTCTGACAAGCGATACTGGGTGCAATATAGATCAGATTCAATACTTTAACAACCAAAAATACTTTAATTATAAGAGTCTAATCTTTTTTGACATGTAACCCATGTATAGGACTATAGTAAATAATTAGAATATGTTAAAATTGATTAGAATATTCATAAAAGAATTAGAAAATCCTAATAACCCTTTATATTATAATACTTTATAACGATTTTGAACCATAATATTATATACCATCAAACCGCTCAATCGGTGAAAGTATTAGGAAAAATATGGGAAAAGAAATTTTGTTACTTACAACAGAAGAGATAGCCGATCTTTTAGGCGTAAATCCAAATTCAATTCTACGATGGGCAGACTCGGGGAAATTAAAATGTGTTTTTGTTGAAGGAGGAAATAAAAAATTTAGCATTGAACATCTTGCTGAGTTTGCAATCACTTACAACATTTCGATGAAGTTTCTTGACACATTAAAATTGGATAAGATTGTCCGAAACGAAAATGAGATACGATTAAGAACAGCGACTCGATAATTCAAATAATCTTTGTGAAAAAAAGAAATCCACATATCATCAGATCCATAGCAATGTGTTTCTTCACCATGTCGATGGTGTTGTTTGCACAGACACCTGTGTCGATTTATAACAATTTTGCTGGACAGGTGAATTACACAGTAATCGGTGGTACTCATCGTACGTCCGGAAATACAATCGATGCAACGGCATTACGTGCAACTGACACCAGCAAATTAAATTATCCTTCCGGTGCGACTATTGTTGGAGCATATTTGTATTGGGCTGGTTCAGGATCGACGGCAGATAACTCTGTAACGCTCAATGGAAATACTGTTACTGCATCGAGAACATTTACGGAGTCGTACTTAAATGGTACTGCATGGTTGTACTTCTTCGGAGGATTTGCTGACGTAACGTCGTACGTGGCTTCACAAGGAAACAATGTGACGTACACATTTGCTAATCTCACTGTGGATAACGGCGGGAATTATACTACGTCGCAAGCAGTGATCTCCGGCTGGTCTATGGTAGTTGTTTATTTCAAAGATACTGAAGTAAAAAAATCAGTAAACATTTTTGACGGCTTCAAGATTTTCCGCGGTGCACAGATCACGTTCAATCCGAATAATTTCTATGTCCCATATTCACTGGTAGAAGGGAAAATGACGCATATCACCTATGAAGGTGATAAAGAGAATTCCACATCGTTAAATGGATATTCGGAACAGGTATTGTTTAATGGTACATCACTCACCGACGCATACAATCCGACAAACAATCAATTCGGTTCCCGCAGTAACAATTTTCCGGAAGACAGCACGTTCGGCGTTGATATTGACACGTACGACATTACATCGTTATTATCGCCGGCGGATACTCAGGCAACATCTGTATATTCTTCCGGCGGCGATCTTGTTATCCTGAATGTTGAAGTAATTTCCATCGCGGATACAGCCAACTCCGATATTCAAACAACAAAAACGCACAGCGGCGGTAGTGTTATTGCTGGAACAACATTCACCTATACGTTGTCGGTAATAAATAATGGTCCTGATACTACCGGTGCTGTGACGTTAACCGATAGTCTGCCAAGCGGATTGACATTCGTTTCCAGCACATTCGGTTCCGGTGGTGATTACGGAACCGGTTGGTCTATCGATAGTTCGGCGCGTCCGAAATATGTGTGGACACATACCGGAACTCATCCGGATAGTACAACACTTCCGCCGGTCACCGTTACTGCGTATCTCACCGCAGAAAATTATCCGAATCAATTAAACTCTGCGTATGCCAGCAGTCCACAATTTGATCGAAAACCGTGGAACAACGCAGCAACGGATACCGTACCGATTCTCACGCCGATCTTTTTAACATCAACGAAATCATACAGCGATCTGAACGGCGGTTCTGCCCGTCCGGGCGATACATTATTGTATACGATTGATATCACCAACAGCGGAAATTACGCAGCGTTTAATATTTCAGTTCTCGATTCGATGCCGACTGGAATGGAAGTTGTTCCCGGCTCGTTCTCGCCGTCGGCAACATATACCGGTACTGCTTCCACTGGTCAGGTTGTATCGTTCAGCAATTTCGCCGGACCGATGAATGTCGGCGGTAATACATCGTATACATTCAAGGTGGTGCTAGATTCAACGATTCTTGGAGGATCCACGATAACGAATGTTGCACACGTGCGGTCTGCGACAGTTGATCAACGTATTACATCGTCATTTGTTCCCGTGAATGCTCCGCCGATGAATATTCTGAAGTATAAATATTCTTCCGGAGTAGGCAGTGGTGACTCAATCCGGTATTTCATGGTTGTCAAAAATACGTCATCGTATGCGACATCTACAAACACGCAGGTGATCGATACGATTCCGGAACCGTCTGCCACGACCGCAAATAATCCGATGTTCATCGCCGGAAGTTCGATACCGACGGCCACAGTGACGCAAGGATCGTTGAGTGGTGATATCGATACGCTGTTGACTTGGAATATTGGCACTCTGGCTCCCGGTGATGTTGATACAGTCGAGTTCAAAGTTCGGATTTCTTCAGGTTTGGCGAACGGTTCTACGATTACCAACAGAGGTACGGTGATTAATACGCAGGGCAGTCGTGATTCATCAACACTGTCGTTCGTAAAACAAGCACCTGTCGTTACAATCTCCAAATATCAATATCCTCCCGGAAGCGGAACGGGGGCCGGAGATACAATACAATATTATATCGTCGTGACGAATACCGATCCGTACGGATATTCGACCAACACACTAGTGATCGATACCATTCCGAACCCGATAACAACCAACACAACCGCTGGTAACAGACAAAATCCCTATTACATTGCCGGTGCAACTTCCCCTGCGGCAACGGTTGCGTCGTTCGGAGGTGGTGGCGCAAATAATC
>JALNZH010000221.1 GCA_023229405.1 Bacteroidota bacterium | reverse complement strand
TGTCGACTGTAGCGCTTTCAAAATTAACGAAAAAATTTGCAGTAAATGGCAATTTTGCATTCACGCCACCATAGGAAGAAATGGAATCTAATCCAGTCCCGGACTTAGGCGTTGTGTTTGGATCAGTGTCAATCCATAGTATGCGTTGGTGACCGGTGATTCCTCCTTTCCATGCGACATAGAGATAATTATCATCCCAAGTAACGTAGAATTTTGCTCCATCGTTTGCAATATATTCTTCATCAGCTTCCCAATCTGTTCCGTTGGTGCCGTTTGTTGCACCTTTTGCAATTGCACCATTAATATTGATGTTTCTGGTTGTGGAACCGGTCGATGTGGCAAAGACAGTGTTCAAAAAAAACAGGAACGAAAAAAATAACAGAATCAACTTTTTCATACAATCTCCAAAAATATGATGATGAATTGAAAGCGAAACCCATAATGTGCTTTTCTTATTCGCCTGGAATCGCTTCCATGTTATTGTGCAAACATTTAATAATTATGAAAGATCTAAAGTCTGCACTGTATTGAAATAAAAAAGGAGGACATTAAATGAATGTCCTCCTTAGTGTAGCTACTTTACAAGGAACATTTTTTTTGTCGAAACAAACTGTCCTGCTTCTATTTTGTAGAAATAAACACCGCTGCTGAATCCCGATGCATTCCATTGAGCCGTGTAACTGCCCGGTTGTAAAACTTTATTTACCAATGTTGCAATTTCTCTTCCTAAAAGATCATAAATTTTTAACGACACCAATCCTTCTCTTCCGATTCTGTACCCTAATTGAGTACTCGGATTGAATGGATTCGGATAATTTTGTTCTAACGAAAACTCATTCGGCACAACCTGTCCATTGGAAGCATTCACGCCGAGCAGCGTTAGATTCCACCACATGAGTGAACCTGCTGGTTGACCGCCATCGGCACCTGTATATGCTGGTCGCGTTTTCGGATAAGTTAATTTCATTGTATCAACGTAGTACTTCCAGTCTGACCTCTGCATGTCCATGTCTGCGGTGAATCCGGTGTTTGCTTTTTTCTTATTTGCTCCTGCTGGGTCATAATACCACGTGGCAAATGGTACCAAATGTTTCGGAGAAAGAGTAAAGGCAATAGTATCTTTCCTAAAAGCGATCAGGGAATCCGCACCGAGTTTTTTGCTAATATGATATGTTAACGGAATGAGGTTTCCAATTCCTAATGCGCTTTTCGAATCATACCATGCTTGTACTGCCGGAGTGACACCATAATAATTATTTCGCACTATATAGACAGTCGGGTCAACTTGTCCGGCCGAATCAGGCACGCTGCTGACCATCGTCATTCTATTTTTCCCATTTGTTTCTTTTTCATTGGCGTTGCCAAACTCACCCAACCGCGTATCATCGGTCGAATCACGTCCGAGCACAAAATTATCAACAAACAGATTGTTGGTGATCGTCACTTTTCTACCGACTCTTCCCAAGGCGAGATTACCATGTGTGGATAAATAATTCAGGACTGTATTATGATCAAACACAAATTCCTTTATCGGGCCGGTAGCGTTGTAATGTCGAACCACCCTGTCAGTGCCGTCCGTAAACGTGCAATTCCGAATGATCACAGTATCGATAGTTGTATTTCTAAAATCAAACGGTCTTCCGTTACCAATATCCGTGTTGAAAAGATTTCCAGATTGCGTAAAGATGGAATTCGTAGCAGAGACAAGATGGGTCGCCGAGGGAACACGGAGTAATACACCGTTCACTCCCATCAGTACACAGCTGTCAACTTCCACTGTATAACCGACACCGTTCACGTTGATAATATAGGGGGGCATCTGGGAAATTTCCTCAGCAATAGTGGACCAACCGACCAAAGCGATATTTTTAATCCAGAAATTGCCCCGTACATCGAATTGTTGGCTCGAATACACACCGGTGACAGAATTTTTAAATGCGTACACAACAGGTCTTTTTCCAGGAACATTTTCTGCTTTTATTCGCAATGTCCATCCGTTGTTCCGAATAGATGCTGCGATCAGATACATGCCGTTTTTTTGCAGCACATAGGTCCGATTCGGGTTCTTTCTGGTTCCCAACGACGTTGTATCTCCCATAATCTGGTCGTTAAGATAATTTCCGGAAGCATTGTAGTCCGGTAAAACTACTTCATCCGGGGTCTGGCTAAAAGCGCCGACAGATGTGAGCAAGATCAACACCATAACGATATAAACACTTCTCATGACAACCTCCTGTTATTGTTTGAATGGTACTGTGGATTAGATTACAACTCAATTCGTACACCAAGATCAACGCTGGGGCCAAACCTATTATTGGTATTGGGCAGCGTCCACTCAGGATGTTCTCTATTGACGACGGATGATCCCTCTTGGGAATTTGTAATGTTATTCATATTAACCGTCAATGAAATATTTTCTGTTACTCCTTGTTTCAATGAAATGTCCCATTTCGTATAGGCATCCTGCACAACGTCTTCCCGTCGATCTGATGAGAAAGAAACATTGTATTTACCTTGATAAAACATTGAAATTCTCATGGAAAAATCCGCTATATCATATCCGAGCGATGCGTTGCCGAAAAATTCCGGTTGATCCCGTAATTTTTGTTTTACTTCGATCGGAACAAAGTGAGTAACCCAAAGTTTACGGGTAAACGGCGGATTGTCCACACTATCGCCAACCAATTTTGATGACGAGACCCACGTTTCCGAACGGATAATGGTAAAATTGTAGTTCAGGATGATATTGCTGAGGTATCCCGGCAAAAATTTGAGGTTCGTCTGATGTTCAATCTCAAATCCCCAAAGATGAGTCGGCTGTGTCGTATTGTAAGGAAACCGGAGTCTATATTTTGTGGATTTTGCATATGGATTTTTCCACGGAATTCCGAGGCTGTCAAGAATCGGTTGTCCGGATACTTCAACACTATTGATGGAATTGTACATGTCTTTGATATCTTTATAAAATGCTGAAACAGAAAATAATCCTATCGTATTGCCGAACAATTGTGTTTGAAATTCATAGTTCCAGGCAGTGGCATTTTTTAATGCAGGATTACCTACTTCTAGGATAATATTGTTTGTCCCCGTGCTTGCGATGAACTTTAACAATCGTTGATTAAAATCCGGTCGAGCTAACATTTTATATCCGGCTAATCGGAGGGTCATAAAATTTGTTGCACGGTAGATAGCATGGAAATTGGGGAGCACAACGCTTTCTGTATGATATACTGTCGTATCTCTCAATTCACCGGCGGGGTATGGATATCCACCCAGCACTTTCGGAGTAAATTTTGAAGTGTAATCATTGTCGTCGCTTTCAATCCGAACTCCGGAAATGAAAGAGAGTTGTGGTCCAATATTCAGTGTGTTCATTGCATACCCGGCAAGTACACGCTCCATCACGCCATACGAATCTCCCTCAACTTGTGCATTTATTTTATATTCGGCATCATTACCTGTTTGATCGTTATATCCGTTGATATTCAATTGCCTCCATAACCGAAGTGCGTCTCGGTTGATCATCGGATTGAGAGGATGTTCCTCATAAATATCACGCCGCTCAGGTATTGGATCGAGAAAATTCGTGAAAATCACTATTCCACCCGGGCCTAACGTTAGGTTTTCGAATCGTGTTCCGGAGAGATCTTTTTTGACGATCGTTCCATCAGGTTGTTTTTTCCAGAGCGGCCAAGAATCAAGATAGGAAATAGCTCTTGCCTGACGGAAAGCGGCATAGCGTGATTTTTGTCTAAATTTTCCGCCGAATTTAATCTCTCCCGAAATATCGTCGAGTAAAGAATATTGTTTTGAAAGATCGAGCGACGCACTTTGTTCTTTATCAAAATTCGACCGCGTATTATCGTTTGCATGGTCAATGTACGCTGCTTGGAAATTGTTCCATGCATATTGTGCCCATCTATCAACCGGACCTTTTAAATATTCTGGAGGTACATTCTTCATACCGGCTGTTGTATCGCTGCTCTCAGTAAAATTTAATTCGTAATCAAATGGATCGCTGCTCTTTGCCTGAGTAAACGCAACATTCCAATGAATCTTCATGCCGACAACATTGTTTTCACCATGGAGAAATGAATTAAATGTGGTGATTTCTGTTTCCTTGTCCCTGTAATCATAAATAACCTGGCCTGATTGCGGATATGTTCGATATGATGTGAGGTAATTTCTTGAGGTGTGGTTAACAACGGAGTTGAGTAGGATGTGGCCTTCATCAGGCGTATCAAAATCCAGGATGATACTTCCTCCGTTGCGTTTTCGTATTTCATTCGTATACAAAGGACTGAACAACGTAATGATATAATCCTTCCCTGAATTTGTTCTTGTATCGTAATTAATATCTGTTGATTCGTTGCTCCTGATCATTCGTTCGGCATTGCCGGAAATCTGCAGACCAAACAGATCGTCAAAAAATCGTTCGCCATACCGTCCGGAGAAATTATATTGGTCGGCAGATTTATCCAAACCATTATAATTTCCTCGAGGTTCAAGGCGAAGTAGTCTCGTGGAGGGGGCTTTTTTTGTTACTAAATTGACACTGCCGGCAATGGCATCGCCGTCTTTATCGGAGGTGGCGGCTTTGAAAAGTTCTATGCCCGCCAGAGAACCTTGAGAAATCGTGCTGAGATCAACTCCACGTTCGTTCGCATCGGTGGGAGACATTCGGTTTCCGTCGATAGTGACGACGGAAAATTTACTGCTTAACCCCCGTAGAATGACTTTGCTAGCTTCGCCGCCGCTTCGAATCAGCGATACACCGGAAAGACGGCCGATAGCATCGGCTGCATTAGCATCCGGCAATTCTTTTATTCTGTCCTCAGAAATAACATTCACAATTGTATTTGCAGTAATTTGTTGATTGATTGCCGCTAATTGTCCGCGCATCTGAGCGGTAATCACCACTTCGTCGCCGACAAGAACTGTTGGACTCAAACGAACATTTAGTGTTTGTACTGTTTGTTCAGAAAAGTTCATCGGAATACGTTGTTGTTCATATCCGACACACGAGATACGGATGGTGTAATTACCGGAAGGAATGTTCTGTACCGAAAAATAACCTTCAATATCGGTCGATCCTCCCAGTGACGTTCCTTCCACAACGACATTAATACCGACCAACTGATCGCCGTTAGTGGAATCAGTGACAGTCCCGCGAAGTGTCTGTTGACTGAAACCAATTACTGGAAGGAATGCAAAAATAAACAGCGTAGTGAATATTCTCATATGATTGACTGTTAGTTATGCAGTGAGGAAATACAAAATCATTCCCGATGGACTAGTTGATAAAACTACCTGGAGACATTTCCTCTGGCGAGAGGATGTTCTTGGCAGGAAAAAGAGTTTTTTAAACGTTGAGTTGTTACGATTATTTTTTGCTTCTTGCTTTTCCACAAGATTCTCGAACGATAAGTTTTGGTTTCAAAATTTGCCGTATGGTTGCTGTTTTCCCTTGAATCTGTTTGACTAACAAATCCATCGCCTGACGTCCGATAACTTCTGTTGGTTGCTGGATAGTTGTTAACGGCGTTGCGGCAAATTGACCGCTTTCAATATCATCAAAACCGACAATTGCGACGTCTTCTGGTACGCGTAGACCCTGTTCCAGAATTGCATATTCGAAGCCGAGTGCTGCCAGATCGTTATACACGAACATTGCATCAGGCTGAGTTTTTAATTGAGAAAACCGCTTGCCGATCTCATACCCGGACTGATAATCGAACCATTCGCCACGTTTACTGAGACGAAAGTGCAGTTGATCATCGATCTTTTTGCCGTGAGTTTTTAATGCGCGCTTATATCCCTGCAGACGAAGATTTCCAACTTCATTTCCTTTTTCCCCATTGATATAACCAATCCGCTGATATCCAAGTTTGACGAGGTAATTTGTAGCTAAAAATGCACCAAGCTCATGGTCACATCCAACAAAAGGGATGGTAGTATCTGCCATATACGAAACCATCACAAAGGGAAAATGTTCACGCTGTAGTTGTTGAATGGCAGGTGTGGCATGGTATTCATGGGTCATCGATGCGATAATCATTCCCTTAACGCCAAATTTTCGGAACCGGGCAATTTGCGAATCTTCACGTTCCGCTTTTCCTGAAGAATTTGATATAAGGACATGATATCCGAGTTTATAGGCGGCTTCTTCAACACTATGCATTACGCGAGAGAAAAAAGGACTGCGGATATCACGAAAAACCAGTCCGATGGTTTGTTGTTCTCTTTGGTTTGATTCCAAAAGGGATTTGGCAACGTAGGTTCCCATTCCTACCCGGCTAAAGGCAATACCTTCATAGATCATCGTTGCCAACGCTTTTTTCACTGTAATGAGACTGACCCCGTAGTAAGCCGCCAGTTCGGAGTGGGAACCAATCTTTTCACCGACCTTCAGTTTTT
>JALNZH010000220.1 GCA_023229405.1 Bacteroidota bacterium | reverse complement strand
CAGATAAAAAAAGGTTCGGGGATTTTGCTTGTCGATTTGCTGAGCCTTCAGCAATATCGAAATAGCCTCTAGTGTTTGTCCGGCATCTGCTAGCGCCATTCCCAAATCTTCAAGGTACGGTGGCTCCCCGGGAAGATGTTGTACTGCCAAGCGATAAAAGTAGATAGCTGAATCGGACATTCCTTTAGCTGAGTACAATTTTCCTAATTGGTCATAGACCTCCGGGAATGTGTTGTGAAGCGCCAATGCCCGATTGAACCAGACCAATGCTTCATCATACCGCCGAAGCTCACTCAGAGTGATACCGAGCGCAAGCAATCCGTTCGGATCATTGTTGTTGTCTTTCATTCCCTGCTGAAGATAAAACAATGCGGAATCAAGATATTCCCGCCGCCGACCTTCGTTTTGAAAGTAATCGAGGATCGCAATTCCTTTTCGGGTGTTGTGGCTAGAATCCTTTGCATCCTGCACCGCAACAAAAGTTTGGAGTTGTTTCAGCTGCTGCGGTGTTCTGTACATCGTCCAGTCAATTTTTGTCTCTTTTGCGTCGACGCGGATCCAATGATCGGTGTTGACAACGCCATGCAGTGTATTGTTTGTCCCCGTTTGTTTCATGTGGCAGGAAACGCAATCATCCTTCTCTGTGTGGGCGTATTTTGATCCTTGTCCCGGAAGACTTTCCGGTGGATGACACTTGTAGCAGTTCTGCCGGTTGAACTGTGTTGATGATCCGCGGAACATGCCGTGGGAATCATGACAGGTGTTGCAGGTAGTGACACCATGGCTTTCCTTATAACACCGGCTGAGCGAGAAGCGATAGCCGCTGTCTGCTACTTTGAACTCCTCTTTGTGTACAGCCGCATAAGAATAGACGGACCAGAGCTCTTCCAGCAGCATGCCGGGACGGAAATCGAACCATTCCGCCTCTCCGCGTAACGCCCACGCTTTTCCCTGCAAATGACATTGCTGACATACATCCATCTGGCGCTGAGGGGAGAGATCCACAGGGTTGACGATGGTTTTTGCATCGTCGGAAGGGAGTTTCACCGATTTTCCCAATTCCTTTTTAACATGTAATTCCCCCGGCCCATGACACGCTTCACACCCGACGCCGAGCGGATATAGTTTTACGAACCTCTCGTTCGCCGCGGGAGAAGCGTCCATGTGAGCGTTATGACACGCCAAACATTTGGAAGAGGCAAACCGTGAGAAACGGACATTTCCAAATTCACGGTATCCCGGACTAAAATCCCACCGGTTCTTATGTACGTACCATGTCAGTGGCAGCTCATAGAACATCCCGTTCTCATCATAAAAATACATCCGGAGGTTCTTGCCGGACCCGATGACATACTGGGCTTCCATGAAGCGTTCATGAATGATGTTGTTGCGGGTATCGAGCCGGTATTCCCGCTGATAAAACTTGTCGCCTTTCCGCACCATTTCATAATAGAAATTGAGGAGTGTATCGTAGACCGGTTCACGTTGCGGGTACACCTCGATGATGTTAGATGTATCGAGTTTGTACATGGACCGTGCCGTTACGGTCTTCATGTACGCTGTATAGATCTCCTGATGACAATCACGACATTCGGCGGACCCGACATATTTTACATCATGTGCCGTGTTTACATACAACGATTTTCCGTCGCGAACATATTCAGCCGAACGATTATCGGTGCCGGTATATCGTACTACAACAACAAGAATGGTAAAAAAAAGTATTGCGAGTATCACTATAGCAGAAGTAAAACGGAGGCGCTTTCCTGATCCCTTCGTATTGGATGTTGTCATTATTTATGCCGTATTAAAAGTCGAGCGTGTTGGTTCCGCTCAATGCTCGCAGAAATGCTACAAGATCGGTTCGCTGTTCTTCGGTAAGATTCAGCGGTCTCATATGCTTGCTCAAATGTTGATTTGGAATTCCTCCCTTATTGTAAAAATTGATCACATCCATGAGTGTTCTCAAACTGCCATCATGCATGTAAGGTGCGGTGCGAGACATATCCCGCAGCGTTGGTGTCTTGAAAACACCTCGGTCCGAATCATTCTTTGTTTGTTCAAAACGGCCAAGGTCTGGCTGAGGCTGGTCCTGACCGGTACCGTTATTGTGGAATTTCTCATCGGTGAAATTGAATCCGGTATGGCATTTTACGCAATTCACCCGGTCGCTTTCAAAGAGTGTCAGCCCACGCCGTGCTGATTCCGTAAGGGCTGTTGTTTCGCCTGCTTTGAATTTATCGTATGGGGAATTTCCCGAGACAAGTGTTCGTTCAAATGCGGCAATGGCTTTGGCAATACCGTCCATCGAAACATCCGTACCAAAGACCTGCTGAAAATCCTCTTGGTATTCACCGCTGGCCTTAAGAGTTCGTTCAACATTCTCTGGTGTGTTCCGCATTTCCAGCTCATTCTGAATTGGTTGGGGAGCTTGTTCTTCTAGACTTTTTACTCTTCCGTCCCAAAACTGATCCTTGCTAAAGAGCCGATTAATCAGGGTCGGTGCACTTCGCTTGAATTCCTGACCGTAGATACCCATTGCACGGGCTCTTCCATCCGAGAAGCCGAGGGAAGGATTGTGACAGGTTGCGCAAGAGACCGTTCCGTCCAGCGAAAGCCGGGCGTCGAAAAAAAGTTTCCGTCCCAGTTCTATTTTTGCTGCTGTCATCGGGTTATCTGCGGGAATATATTGTGCGGTGGAATCGAGTCCGAGCGGGAGCGTGAGCGAATACTTCCCGCTTTGGGAAGTATGATTCTCGCCGCATCCTGCCATGAGGAAAAGAACCGAAAGCAAGAGGATGAATTGTAGGGATTGTGTTGTGGATTGAATTGGTGTAGTCATTTTTGTTCGTACTCCGTGCATAGTCGTACAGTGTTTCGTATTATCGAATTGTCGTTATATTCTTTGCTAGAACGATATCCTTCAAATTCCATTTCTTCATTGTTGCCCAGTTCTTGAAGGTTCTTCGGTATATCAACTCAGTCTGCAGCGTAACGGGCAGGTCTTCCGTCCGAATATGAAAGTTGTACACAGAATGGTCTGTAGCCAGCGCGGGAATCCGATTGTCCGATTGAATATTGATGATCCGCCATTGCGGAGAGGGAGAGATTTGGGTTTGAAGTTCGCTTTTTGACGATGAAACATACTGTGGGTTTCGTTCGAACAGGATTTTCGCAAAACCTTTTCCGGGTAATCCTTCATAATTTCCATCGGCTGGATCGCCGCTGCCGCCCCAATAGGGAATCGTGTTTTCACCGGAATAGACCAGTTCCTTTCCTTGCGCTGTGGTTGCTCTAACAAGGAGAATAAGATTCCTCATCGGTTGGTCCGTTGGTACGTGGTGTCCTGCTGTGGTGTTCGTGATAGCTACGTTCACACGCAGAGAATCGTCATCTGTTTTCCCGATCGTTTCCATCTTTACCGAGGATGCCAGAAATGCACTGTCACGCGAACCGAAATCAAAATGCGACGGGATCGTCTTCGGATCGCGTTCCAACCCGCCCCTCCCCGGAGCAAAGTTAGTAGTTACGCTGTCCGGATGCATGTGACAGTTTTGACAGGTGATGCCTTTCGCTGCGTACGGACTCGCCAGCCATTCGGAATAGGATTCATAAATCGGTACGCCCCAGAATGAACCTTGATGGCAAGGAGCGCAATAGAGACTTTTCGAAATGGTCGGTGCGAATGCGTCGGGGTGGGGGACGTCTGTATACGGTCCAAAAAAGACCTGATGATTTTCTGGAGGACGGCGAAGGTCCATATGCATGATACCGCTGTTTATGCTCATGTTTTCGCGGAGGTGGACATCCTTTACTTTATGACAGAAATCGCAGGAAACTCCCAGTTTTTCCACCCCTTCAAGCTTGTTCATATCAACGCCAATCATGTTTCTGACGGCAGCCGCAGGAGCATGACAGTTGGAACAATTGCCGTTAGAATGCGGATAATCCAGCCTGAATCCCGGATGCATCCCCGCATTTCCATCCACATCCGTACCGTTATAGAGATCCATAAACCGTGGATTTGTTGCAGATTGCGCATGGCCGTTGTTGCGCCACTGCTCATAGATGATCGAGGCATGGCAATCCCCGCAATTCGAGACTTTATTCAATAACGCAAGCGCATAGCGTTTTAGTACAAAACTCGGAGCAGGATCGACCCACTGATAGTTCGGATTATCCTTGTCTGAGAGCAGCGTCAAGACGATCTCCAGTTCGACATTTTTTTCTTTGATCTCAACACCGCCGTTATAGTACCCTTCTTTCCATGCGGTGAGTAGTGTTCCATTCGCATTCTTGTTGTATGCTAACCGGAAACGTCCGTGTTCATCTGTCGTATCAGTAATGGTGGTCGTCGCAATTTTCACCACCGCATGGGCGAGAGGATTTTTTCCATCGGTCACTGTTCCGATCACAACAGTTGCGTCACCGGATTCCGAGGCATTCAATTCCTCCAGGGTGAACAAGCTAGCGAAAATAATTAAACCGACGCTGAACATAGGGATCAGCACAACAAGCAGGGTTTTTTGTCTCATACCATTTCTTTCAAAATACCGTTGACGAGCAGTGACGCATACCGTTGCAACAAGTGAAGTGTTCTATTGTTGCTTAAACATCTGGGATTAGATGATGATAACATATACATATGGTGGAAGCGAGTAAACTATGCCGTGCATTCTTCCCCATGATCGGATACTCAAGAAAGCACGCACATCAATAATCACATGCGGAAACGATTCAATTCGTGCTACTGGTGAACAACCCGGAAAATGTATGTAGCTATCATGTGAGAAACAAGACAGAAGTTCTTGATTACAGACTAATTTAACCGATTTTTGCCATATATGAGGGATTGACTCATAAGCAATAAACTTTGGATGGAAACGCTATTGGGAGGCGTATCGCAAAAAAATTATTGTTTATTCCGTCTGATAAAACGCTCCTTTCCCGAAAGCAATCGGACGGCGTATTCGATACTCCGTATAACTGTTTCCTCGTTTTTGAGGGAAGTGATGTAGCAGAAGCTCCCTTTTTTTCTGGATAGAGGGTGAGACCGTTATACTCTTTTGGCGTCAGCATTCTTTATTATGCCGATCAGAGAACTGGTGGTATGACGATCGTTCGCGTTGTTTGTACAACACAATACGCTCGGTACTAGTTGGATACTGTATGGATTGATATTGAGGATCTTGATTCGGTTAGTAAATGAAATCACTTCGGCATCTTCAGAACCATCATCACTGCTGCAGCCAGCGGCGTAACTGTTGCGACGATTCCCCATAATTCCCAGGAATGGTACAGTGATTGGAATTTAATCCAATCCAGATTACCGGAAGCTTCGGCTTCGGAAGTGAATACTGCAAGGGATCTCTGTAATGGCGCCACTCTGGACATAAACGCCACACCGGAGATGCTGAACAAGATGATTGGCCATAAAATCCAGCCTGTTCCAAGAATGGGGAAATGTCCGATCATTGCGGCCATTACTCCTGTTGCGATAATGATGATGACGCCCGGAGTGGTAAAAATATTATCTGCAAGAATGATTCCTCGGATAGTATGCGAAATAATTTTCACCTCTTTTGTTCGGACGGCGAACCACATCCAGAACAAACCGGTGATAATATTGCCGAGGAATAGGATAATGGCGAAAATGTGGAGAAGTTTATAAAAAGAATATTCCATAACAGTTTCTTTAACAGAGTACATTATTAGTTGAAGTTACGCATACATTAATTTTTTGGGAACATGGTTCAACGTGGCGCAGAAATCCATGACCAGTTGTTTTGTTCTGCGTAACTTCAGTTACTAACCGTATTGTATGGAAATGAAAGAGAAATTGCAATCAACAATGTGTTCCCCGCAGATATAAAAACACTCTCTTCATTGACCCTCAGTATCAATTTTAGTACGTTATCATCACTCTTTTTAATCTTTCCACAGGAAACATTATGAAAAAACACCTTTTGCTTTTTCCGATAGTCTCGTTGTTTCTTATGTCTCAGGAAATCGATCTGAAGAACGATTACAGCAAATACGAATATAAGATCCCAATGAGGGATGGGAAAAAACTTCACACGGCAGTGTATGTGCCGAAGGATACAACAACACATCCTATCATGCTCAACCGGACACCCTATACCACGGCGCCGTATGGCAGCGACTATATGAAAGCGAATGGGAATAATTACTGGATGGCACAGGAAAAATATATTATGGCATTCCAAGATGTGCGGGGCCGTTTTATGTCCGAAGGAGAGTATGAGGATATTCGTCCGCACATACCGGTGAAGAAATCGAACAACGATGTGGACGAAAGCAGCGATGCGTATGACACGATCGAATGGCTGATAAAACATGTGGAACGGAATAACGGCAACGTCGGCATGATCGGCATTTCCTATCCAGGATTTTATGCGGCACACGGATTGATCGATGCACATCCTGCTTTGAAAGCCGTTTCTCCGCAAGCGCCGATCTCGGACTGGTTTGTCGGCGACGA
>JALNZH010000219.1 GCA_023229405.1 Bacteroidota bacterium | reverse complement strand
TCATTCACGGCTGCAGTCAATGGTGGAGGTGTTGAGTTAACCTGGGAAACTGCAACGGAAACGAACAACCGCGGATTCGAAATCGAACGGATCTCCGATTACCTTGAGTCAGTCCTGAGCGAACGAAGCGAGACGAAGGATGGTAATCAATGGCAACGCATCGGTTTCATAGAAGGCCACCACACGACCAATACACCGCAGGAATATTCGTTTACAGATAACGCAGCCCGCGGTATACTGCGCTACCGCCTGAAACAGATTGATCGGGATGGTAAATTTGCCTACTCACCAATAGTGGAGGTTAAGATAGCGGCTCCGGCGGTCTTTGCATTATCGCAGAACTATCCGAATCCGTTCAACCCGAGCACAACCATCAGCTTCACGCTGCAACACACGGGACTAACGACACTCAAAGTGTATGATGCAATTGGACGCGAAGTCGCAACGCTGGTGAACGAAGTGCTTGAAGCGGGTGTGTATCATCAAAAGCAGTTCAATGCGGGGAATCTGGCGAGCGGTGTTTACTTTGCACGCCTCACATCTGGAGCACAAACACAAATGAAGAAACTTCTGTTGATGAAGTAAACTGCACAACCTTGATAAGGTTGTTCTTACAGACATGCCAAATCATAAGGATTTGGCATGTCTTTTTTCTGCGGAATCTGCGGGAAATGTTATTATTCAATGATCACTTCATGTACCACTGTCGCCGTGCTAAGGCCTTTAACGACAATCGGTTCGTGAGATGCGGTTCTTACTGTTCCTTGTATTTTTTGATAGGTGGAATCTGAAATAAGTATCCCCCCTACCGGTGCGTTCGATTCAAGCCGTTGAGCGAGATTAACGTCAGAGCCAATAACCGTATATTCTTTCCGCCGCTCCGAACCGAGGTCGCCGACGATCACCGTTCCCGTATTGATACCGATACGGATCTGCAGCGGGAACCGTCCTTCACTTTCCCATTTCACCCTCAACTCCCGGCACTTTTTCTGCATTTCGATCGCAGCATTTACACAGCGGAGCGCATGATCATCCTGTGTTTCTGGTGCACCATAAAAGACCATCAATCCGTCCCCAATGAACTTGTCGACCGTCCCTTCATACTTAAAGACGATCGATGTCATTGCTTCGAAATATTCGCTCAGGGCAGCGGAGATTTCTTCCGGCGTCATCTTTGACGAATGTGTGGTAAAACTTTTGATATCGCTGAACATGATGGTGATTTCCCGGCTTTGCGGTTTGGTCATCAAACTGTCTGGATTCTCCAACATCTGTTTTACAACGGCAGGGGGGAAATATGATTCGAATCGTGCGCGGAGTTGCTCTTTTTCTTTTTCTTCGGTGATATACCGGTATGTGAGCACGCTACTGGTGGAGAGCACGATTGCAAGCGATGGAAACAGAAGAGAGATGATCGTATTTCCGTAAATAAACAGAAGAAATCCCGTAGAGATGAATACAACAAGCAGCAGCACGGAAGAAACAGTATACACGATGGAAGAGAATCGGTACGAAAAGAAGATCATTAATATTGCCAATGCCACTGCAATCATCGCAAAATATCGGAACGGCAATTGGTGAAGGAAATTTTCGGTCAATATTGTATTGAGTGTATTGGCATGAAGCCCAACCAATGGAAACGATTGTTCGAACGGAATCGGTCCGATGTCCGAAATGCCGGTGGAAACATCGCCGACAAATGCCAATGAACCTTGATATTGTTCAGCAAACGCATCCACTTCATCCTGATCCGTTGCCGCTTCCAGCAGGGTGACAAAACTGATATGTTTCATCCGTTCCCATGGTCCGATCCAGTTAATGATCATGTTTCCCTGATCATCGATCGGGATTACAATGTCCCTGAGGCTTCCGTCGCGCGCTGTTGCTTTCCGAAGGGTAAGTGATGTCCCCCCGTCGATGCTGATATGCTCCGGAGGGACATTCAACAGATTACAGACCATGCGAAATACCATACTAGGATACAAGTTGTTTTTGTACCGAACGACAAGAGGAACACGACGGAAAACACCATCCGGATCAGCGGCGACACTGATGTATCCGACACCGCGCGAAACATTGGCAAGATCGGGCCAGGTGAGCAATGTTGCACCCGAATAATAGAATGATGAAGTATCGGTACACTCTAGCTTCCATGCCGTGGAATCCAGATACCGAATTTCTTCCGGTTCCATTTTCGCCGGTATGTGGCGATCCTTCAGTTCAAATGCCACCGGGAAATATCCGTTTCCGTACATTTTTACAGACTCAAGAAGCAGTGTGTCGTCTACGGTGTTCAGACGCTGGGCAAAGATGATATCGTATAACATCGCAGAAAATCCCATTCTCCGTGTGGCATCAAAAAGATCCGCGTGGAGGCGTCGGGGGAAATAATAGCTCAACTTTTTTATGCTGGAATTGTCGATATCGATATGGACGATCGATGAGTCGTATGGAGAAGGATGGACTGTTTCGCGAAGAATGAATAGGCGATCGATCATTTGCCGGTCCCAGGATTGAAATACTCCAGGAAACAGCAGGAATAGCATTGCTGTCAAAGCGAATGATGTAAGAACGAGTAAAACCGCGGAGCGGAGCCGCTTGAGTTTATTTGTGTTCAATCGAGATCGTCTTTGAATAAAAATTGTTGGCTGAAATTTCTGTTGCCAGTTTCCCAACATCAAACTTTTCAAGATTCAATTCATCTTTTTTTGTACCGCGGACATTTCCGGCAATACTAATCGGTCGTTCGGCCAATGTTGAATAAGTACGGTACCGTTTTTTAATATCTTTAATTTCGCCAACAACCGATGCAACAAGCGCTTTTTGTTGCTCGCGGTTTGCTACAAGATACGCATTCACCTGTTGTTCAAGTTCTGTTAACCGTTCGTGTGATGCCAGAATGTAAAAGGTTTCCGTTCCGAGAGAACTATCCAATTTAAACCAGCTGCGTCCTTTCGGCAAGTAATAATTTTTCTCCAACTCAAACTGTGCTTCGAAAGAGGTCGGATAAAGAACGGAGAGTTCGTTCGCCGAGCTTTTATGGATGACGTACACGTAACATTTTTTTTGCACATTCACCATCATCTTAAACTCGTCCCCGGTACGGAGCATCGTGTCGCGTGTCACCATGGCAACTTTCCGGTCATTTGCCGGTCCGACCTTTGCAACGAAGGACCATTTGTAGTTGATATTCTCGTCGTTTTCCACTGCCTGCATGGCAGCGAACAACGACGAATGTGCAAGAAATGCAATAACGAGGATGTGGATATACTGTTTCATAAAATTTCCCGATATATAATATTTATGTGGTTGCTGCCATTGCAAGGAGATCCATTGTGTGGATCGACGAAGCAATCTCGTTTTCAAGGAGATTGCTTCGCCAATCCTTCGCTGTCGCTCAGGATTGACTCGCATTGGCGAATATATTGTATAACCATCGCTTTAATAATAATACGATACAGATATCCTACCTCTCACATGCTTTGGAAAATGAGTACGTAGACGTCGGATATCCGGCGCTGTCAGTTCGGGACCAGCGAGATCGTCAAGTCTTTGTCGTATGTTCCCTGATTTCGTGTCGGATGCTGATTGCCATTTGTTTGCCGTTTTACTTTTTCTTCCACAAAATCCATCAGCTCGCCAATGGTCACAGTGTAATCGTTGTTGAAATCTGCTTGCCCTTTCATCCCTTCCAGGATGTAATACGTAAATACGCCATGACCGAATTTATCGAGTTCCTGCGATACTTCACCCGCCTGACTGGCAGTGAAGACGATGATCCCTTCCTTGGTTTTGGAAAGATCGGACAAATACTGATTGATCAAATTATTGTCGGTGGAACTCATGCCGCGGGTGGCAATATCCGAACTGATGCCGCCGCTGTGGCAGGCATCCGTGAAAACGACCACGCGTTTTGAAGGAATGTAGCGCTGCAGCGCCGTATTCACATCCCACATCGGAAACGCAGTTGTTTCCAGAGAATTCGGATCGGTGTCATAACAAAGCAGATAATTATTATTGGGATTTGCCGGTTCAGGAGCACCGTGACCGGCGAAGTAGATGACAACCAGATCTGTCTCCACTGTTTGACGAAGGAAATTGAAGAGTGCCGATTTGATATTTTGCAGCGTTGCTTCCTTGTTCGTCAGAATCTTCACCCGCTCCTCTTCGTATCCTCCTCCCGCCGATGACTTCAGAAATTCTGCGAATGCTTTGGCGTCACGGTCCGCATAGGCCAGATTTTTGATTGCAGGATTTCCATATTCTGATACGCCGACGATAACCGCCCAGCGTTGAGGCTGTCCGGAGGTATTTCGCAACGGTTTGTCTTCAGACAGTGATGCTGGTGCACCGAGCGTCCGCCGTGTGATATTGATCGATTTGCGTATCCGTTCGCCGTTTTTACCATTCACTGACAGCTGGATCTGATTTAATCCTGCGGAGAGAGAAAGTTTTTCCGTGCGAAGCGTTCCGCTTGGTTTTCTTGGGAGGTTTTCTTTTTTCACTATTTCGACGGTATTCAGTTGAACGGTATATGTTGCAAAATCGAACCAGATTTTGAATTGCAGATCGGTGGAAATTTGGTCTGTTTCGATACTCTCCGTCGGATTCACAAATTCTAGAGCTGCATCTTTAGACAATTTGGTGATGGATAGTTCTTTGTTCGCCGAATTATTTTCCGCATCAACAGCGGCGATGGAGATGGAATTCTGCCCGGTGACTGAGAGCGGAACGGAGATGGAGAACGAAACGGCGGTAAGAGCAGCGGCAATAGATCCGCGTTCTTCCTGTGTTGCCGGCGCCGTTACGGCGGCAATGCCGTTAACGGTGACGCCTTTCACTGCGCTTTCATCGGAGACAATTCCGGTAATCTCAGTTTCGTTACTGAACATTTTTATGGATTCGTTCCCTGACGATTGAGGGGTGATAATGGAAATAACCGGAGCGTTCTGGTCCGGTTTTTTCTCCAATATCTGAAATGTCCGGAACTCTCCGGTCCGGCTGACCGCTGCGAGTATGTTATTCTGCGCTACGGCCACATGCTGCGGAGAAAATGTTTCTTCCGAATATGTGTAGAACATTTTTGAAGAGACAACATCCCAGAACGAAATCACTGAAGATGCGGAGATCAGATACGGTTTGATGGGATGGAATGCGATGGATGAGACTGCGCCGGTCGAACTTCTAATTGCGGAGACTGGATCACCGTTTCGTCCGTTCCAAATAGTTACGGTGGAATCTCCGTGTGCCGCGGCAAAATATTTCCCGTCTGGGTTGAAGACAATAGCATGTGCGGCGGAACGTGTGGAGGTGATTGTTTTGAATACTGTGTAGGACATAGTGTTGAACATGGTAATCGATCCGTCCGCCGATCCGGCAACAACTATTCTACCGTCTGGTGAAAGGGTGAGGGAGATGATTTCCGCAGAGACAGCAGGAAATTTTCCGACTTGCATCCCGGTCACATAATCCCACATTTTTATTACGCGGTCATACCCGCCGCTCACAACTCTTCCGGAAGGCTCTATATCAATGGCGCGGATACTTGATCCGTGGGAGAATGACCGGATTCCGGTTGCACGCGCCGCGTCGCAAACAGCGATATTTCCATCCTGTAAACCGACGATCAGGGTTTTGCCGTCCCGGGAGAATGCTGTTCCGATTGCCTTCGACGCTCCGATGGAAATAGTTCCTCGTTCATTTAAGGCAGCCGCCTCAACCAGTTTCACCGTTCTGTCTGCAGCGATAACGGACAGTAGGTCGCCGGCATAGGTGATCTTTGCGGATATGTATGTTGTTTTTCGAGTTGAATTTGTTGCCGAAGGTTGAAGGTAGATCGTCTGGGCCGAAACAGTGATTGTAGCAAGAAAGAAGAGTGAGAAGAACAGTGATCGTACCATGAGAAACCTCCGTCAAGAATGCGTAATGTCGTACGCAAGATGAAGAAATCCTCCAATTTAATCAAGAACAAAACTCAATTGATTATACCGGAGCTCTTTGCTATATTCCTTCAACACAAAATTGTTTTTCTGTCGCAACGTACAGTATAAATTCCGGAATGATCTTGAACTGCGTCACATGATGTGTGTGCCGGTTCATTCATAATGATCATTCACATCTCTCAGATCGATCCAACGTTCAGCACCGTATGAAAACCTTCACGATTCTTCTCTTCGTTGTCTGTTTCACCTTCTCCATATTGACGGCTCAACAGCCGGTTCCCGAAATAAAGATAAAACTTTCTGAAAAATCGGGCTTTTTGGGCATGGGAAAAGCAAAAGTGGCAATCATCTCGCTCTCCACCAAGAATCAGGATGCAGTACTGAATAGCGATAATGTGAATGCAGGTCATCTGTATTATTTCCAGATGAAAGATTCTGGCGGATGGAAGATTGATGAAGATTTTATTCTTGAGGAACTTCCGAAACTGTCGATTATGCAGAACGGCATGACGTATGCGTTAGAACCGGTTAGTCCTGTGGTGAAGCAGGGGGAGCATTACGAACTTCATCTGTCGTCATCGAAAAACCTTCAGCTGCATATGCCGGTAACGTTTACGGTTGCGCTTGAA
>JALNZH010000218.1 GCA_023229405.1 Bacteroidota bacterium | reverse complement strand
AGTATCCTTCAAAATCGTATTTCCTCAAAAATCTGTCATACGATTTTTCAGCAATATCATCCCAATACAAGTATACTTTTTTATCTCCGGCGGCAGCGGTTAATGTGGGAGTGTACGGCGGTTGAGAGAAATTATAATATGCATTGTAAATCGCCTGGACAGTTACCTTATTAAAGATGATGTCATTGAGATCATCTCCCCAAATAAGGGCGATGGAAAACCGTTCACGCTTATTTTGATTCAGCGGGAAAACTCCGGAGGAAAAAAGACAAAAAATGTTGCTTAATTTAACGGTGGTATCTTTAAATCCGCTGGTCATTATTTCCCATGTTCTTTCATCATGATCCGCCCAAGGGCCATTACCTTGAAGAACATCAACATAGGCAGACTGCAAACCGATTTGGTCTGATTCATCCTTATCTGTTTCATCAAAATTTGGTTCACCGTGTGTCGGCAAACCGTCTCCCTGACCTTCATCAGTACCATCATACTGAGGATCATAGACACCGACGCCATCTTTTCCCACATCATCATTTAATGGTTCGTCAAGATCCCATGTACCATTTTTATTCACATCACTATATCCAATCCAATTAGTATTATTATCAATCCCATCATCACGGGATTCATCAATAATTCCATCATCATCATCATCTATGTTATTTATTGCATTACCCGGACTTTCTAAAAACGATTGAGCGTAATACCCTGTTTTATAGTTATCTGGTAATCCAACGCCGCTTGGCGCCCAAGTATACATCAGGTCAAGTATTTTATCAAACTTTGCGTCGTTAATTTGGGCAGAACCTACGCTCGGATCACAATACACGGCAAAGACCGTAGAATCGTAATTGTGGTCCGAGATATTAATAACATCGTAATGCCAGAAAATAATATCTTCGGCGAGCACATGAGTCCATTGGAATCCGCGAACTTCAACGCGAAGTCCTAGCCCTCCGCGTTTATGATCGGATTGAATCGGGAAATAACGAAATGGAAGTTGTGTAAATTCCTTATCTTTCGAATCATCATAGACAAAAAATGTTTCTTCTTGTGCGTTACTTATCCCTCTCCCAAAATATCCGTACCAATATCCATCCCATTTTTTTATTGAATCTTCTGCCGTTCCATATTTTCCATAAAATAGTGACCGGGGCCATTTTGATGGAAATGTTGTTGTGTCAATATTTATTGCAGGACTCTTTGACACCGGATTGACGTACCCTGGAACCGGCTCAACTCCCCAAAGATCCCCTGAAATTGGATCTTTATCCATTGACTCGCGATACGAAGCTTCAAGCGGAGTGATATATTGTTCTTTTCCCAGTGCATCGACAATTTTAAATTTTGCCGAAATATAGGGTGTAAGGCCATCCAAACTACGATGACCAGTTCCTTTCGGCCATTCACCGTGCGGTCCTGAAACTACACCAGGCGTAAAATCGGAAACTTCACCTTGATTTTGAAAGACCGTACGAACCAGGTTACCGTCTAACGTACCCATTTTCCTATATTTGATATCTCCATAAGCCTCGGTACGAAACATTTGAGTTTGCTGAGTAACCTGCGCTGTGGCAGCAACTACAATAAGTTGACACAGCAAAGCTTTTCTGAGTGAGGAAGAAATTTTATTCATAAAAAAAATCCATACTGCACCGATGAGTTGGATATGTAAGTTAAAAATCGAGATTAATACCGAGTCTCACATTACGTGGTGATGAGATAGATGTTGGGTTATTTAAATATTCTTGCAACGAATTTAAACCATAGATCGGTGTCGCTTCTTTGATAAAAATATTAACATTCGCACGTCCGCTTGTATTATCCACACCGTATTCATTTTTGATGTCCAGAATGTTATAGACAAGAAGAAACAGGTTAGCCTTTGCGCCTAATATGGATAATGATTTTTCAGCACGGAAATCTATTGTATATGTTGAAGGTTTCTTCCCTCCGTTTTCAAACCGGAGCCCTTGGCTCACACGAATACTTTCGGTATATGGTAAACCAGATCCATTCCCAAAGATCAATCCCGTCATCCAATTCCCTTGGTCTCCGACATTGAGTGAAATATTCAACGTCGAGCGTTGATCCCAATCCAAAGGAACAACCTTTTTATTTGTCGCCAGAGGTGGATCTGATTGATTGTTGTAAAATACTGATAGAGGATCAGAGGCATTCCCTTCTGCAATTTGAAACGTGTAGTCTGCACGTGCACTGTAATAATCCTCATAACGCTTTTCTACAGAGACAATAAACCCGCGCACGTTACCGTAATCTCTGTTAATATACCGGGCATATTTAAATCCTTCATGTGTCCGAATAATTTCCGAACCGAGCAAATTACGGATGTCGCGGTAATACATGGTAAAATCAAAGCCAATGGTATTCAGAAATTGCTGCTGCAAACCGAGTTCATACATCACGGTACGCTGTGCATCAATATCAGGGTTTCCGGACACGCTTTGTAATTGTGCATTTGGTGCAATCAGGTATTCAGAGTTTGTATACAAATTACCGTACGTTGGCATTTGGAAAAAATGGCCGTACGAAAAATGAATAATCCCTTGATCGGTTATTGGAAACGATACTCCAAGACGTGGACTTACTTGAACTTTTTCGGATGTTTTTTGCATTCTCCCTGCATTGGGGAACAATGTATTACGCGTTGGGTTTTTCAAATCATACAATATTGAACTGTTTGGATTAAAGTAATCGAGGCGAATACCGGCATTAATAATCATAATGTCATATTCTATTTTGTCCTGTATGTAAACGGACGCTTCATACGGCGCTTTACTGTAACTCTGATTTCCTATTGTGTGCAGTTGCGGATATTGAGGCTTAAATACTGAATCTGTCTTCGAAAAGATAACAACCAATGATGTACTATGATTGTAGAGATCATGTATTCGCCCCTCTATTCCCATGCTGAGTTTATGTTCTTTTGTAATTTGCGATGCAAGCGTCCACTGTCCGATCAGCGACTGACTTCGATTCTCATATCTTCCTCCTTGGTTGCCGCCTGTTCGAAACGTGTAATTTGAAGGAGGAGTACCTACGTATGGATCGATGTAGTTTGTATCTTTTGGATTTTTATATAAATATCCTTTTCCGGTAAATTTATTAAGCGATATCTTTAAAGACTGAAAGGTGCTGTTACTAATAACATGATTAAGCTGAAGATTTTGCACCCAGTTTTCACTGTAATTTGTTATTCTGCCATCCGGTGCCCATTTCCACGCATGATCATAATTTTTCCATTTGGCGTTTTCAATAAATCCGCTGTAACTTATTTTGAGATCGTCAAATGAATAGGTCAGTTTGCCATTGAGCGAATATTTGTGATAGGGATTCATCGGAACGATCGCGCCATCACCGGAATTGTGATTGATATAGATGGAACGGTTGTTGGCATTCGGGAATGTGGTATTTGAATCCGTTATGTTGAAGATACGTTTTCCATATAAATATCCCTCCTCATCCTGCAAACGACCTGTTGCAAAAAAAGAGAGGTTGTTCACAAATGAAGTCGGTCCGCTTAAACTAAATTGATAATTTTTTGACCTTAATAAATCTAATTTATCATCGTTCATAAATATATCGGTATGCTTGGTATAGTAATCACCAAAATGTGCCCCTACAGATCCATGCATTTCCATTGAACCATCCTGCGTTACAATATTTACTACGCCGGACATCGCTTGTCCATACTCCGCATTAAATGTTCCACTGATCACTTCCATTTCACGCACAGAGGCATTTTCCGGAATAAACCCTGCGTTGCCACTTAAAGGATTGTTCACCGATACTCCGTCAACGAGGTAGGTAACTTCGCCGCTGCGTCCTCCGCGAAAATGACCATCGACTACTCCGGCTTGCAAGTTGATAACCTGCGAAAGATTTTCGACCGGCATTACTTTCAGATCATCCGATGATACCGTTACCGATGACGATGTAAGATCTTTTTGCACTAACGGACGGCGTGCTTCAATAACCACCTCTTCCCCTTCAATCACAGTTTCTTCTAATTGAATTTCAATTTCTGTTGTGAGATCAATCTTCACAATAACATTTTTGATCAGCGAATTTTTATACCCGATATTCGTTACCGATAACACATACATTCCCGGTGCTACGTTATTGATGCTGTAAAATCCTTCAAAGTCCGAAGAGGCACCGGTTTTCGTTCCATATATAACAACAGATGCACCAATAATCGGCTCACGGGATTTTTTATCGGTAACTTTTCCGACAATTTTTCCAGTTTGTCCTGAAAACAGCAACAGCGGTAGTAGTGTTGCAATAAGCATTGTGGAAAGCAATGTGGCTCGTATACATGAAATATTCATAGAAGTATCAATTATTCTTGTCATACAACATATTATAAAAATACCACAGGGTTTGTGAACCTGGTTTTACAATATACTGTGGTGCTGTTACATACTGCATGGAAATACAATCGGTTAAAATTGCGGCCGCCTGTACGGTACGGCGACCGCAACAATACTTTATAAAAATTCCTTTTGTTATTTGATCAACATCATTTTCTTTACCGAACTAAACGAGCCAGATTCAAGCTTGTAGATATACATACCCGTTGCAAGTTTCGATGCATCGAGTGTTGCTGTATAAGATCCTGCTGCTTGGAACTGATTCATCACAGTCATCACTTCACGCCCCAGAATGTCAAACAATTTCAAGCTGACATTTCCGGATTGTGGGATGCTGAACGAAATGTTCGTTGTCGGATTAAATGGGTTTGGATAATTCTGTGACAGTGCAAATGTTTTTGCCACACCTGCATCTTGTTGAACGCTGGTAGTACCTGATACATACCATGTGTAGGCCCAATCATACTGATTTTGCCAAGAGCTATTATTATTCCTGATTGAGTACGTAATAAGTCCTTCTCGGTCGTATGTGCCTGTTTTACCGTCGCGATCATTGATAGAGAAGTCTATTGCAATAGTCATGCCTACTTTCGGAACGAACAAAGTATCTCCGGAATATAATGATGCAAGCACTGTAAACGGTATCTTTGCTTCAACAATATACCCAGGCGACAATGGTTTTTTCTTCCAGATATAATTCGCACCTGGATACAAAACTGGTTTCCCAGCATCATGATCATTCCGTATAACGTTTTGTGAAAAACGAAACATATGGTCCGGCTCTGATCCACGATGATACCCTGTATGAATTCCACCATGCGAGTCATACAAACCGATATTCAGATCAGGAGAGTCTTGTGCCCATGTTGCAGCCACATTTGCTGTATCAACGGAAACTGTATCATCAATAACATCGTACGCGACATAAAGATTATTCGCATCCATTGCGACAAATGCTTTCGTTGAAAGATCATTACTATCGGAAACACCAAACACGACGTGCGCTCTAAGCGAATCTGTTCTAAAAGGATTGATGATAAATGGTTGAATTCCGGCAGCTGTCCATTCGGACAGTGTACCATCTGCAACAAAATTTGCAGGTGGTGTAGCAATAACCGGAGTTCCTTTTCCTGTATTGGTAAGTGGACCGACAACTGCAGGTGGATTTGTATTGTAAACAGAATCCCTCGCGGTAACACCATAATAATATGATACATCCTGATCCGAAACTGGTGAACGCAATACATGTGTAACCGATTGAACGCCCAATTTTATATCATATGGAGGAAGTTGAGAAACTCCCGGATCGGTCGTTTTTGTGAATGGAGTCTTGCTATAGTATACGTTATATACCGATCGAGCTTCGTTCGGTACATCATTCCAAATGATCGTATTCACATAAAGAGAAGTTTTAAGTATAGTAATACCGGTAACTGCAGCCGGAGGAGTTTTGTCTGATAACGTAGTGTCCGGACGCATTGCAGGAGGCAGCATGGCAACAATCTCTGATACGCTTAATGCCTTATTAAAAACTTGAACATTATCGATACTGCCTTTGAAGTGAGGTGGTGCTGCATTACCGTTTTTCGCTAAGTATGCAACTTGACCCTTATTCACAGTACCTGTAAGCGGAAGAATCCCTTGCATCACTCCATTTAAATAAACCCTTGCATAGGCACCATCATACGTTCCAACAACATTAATCCATTGGTTTGTTTTTAAAGCAGCTTCTGGTATACCTGGGCGAGCTGCACCTCCGGATGTTGCAACTTTCAATCGTAATTCCTTGGCCGCTTTATCTAGATAAAGAACATATTGATCACCTTGTGAATCAAAAATACCTATGAACGATGCGGGTGCGTTTTGCGGCAAATACGTTAACTTAGTCCACACTGAAACGGAAACAGCACTGGATGGACTATTAAATGAAGATGTTGTATCAAATTGAACATAATCATCAACGCCATCAAAACTCAATGCATTTCCGAAAAAGCCTTCCGAAACAACAGGACCATTTTTCACTAAACCTCTGTTGGTTGACTTCCCTGTTGCATCATAGATTACTGTATCAACACCAGCCACTGTATCAGCTTCTTGTATTCCTACAGAATCAAGTTGATAGTATGCAACATTGTTCGATGTGAAGTTTTTCTGAGTGAAATCAGTATTGCTTGTAACCATCACATTT
>JALNZH010000001.1 GCA_023229405.1 Bacteroidota bacterium | reverse complement strand
AAACCATCCATGAACTTCATTTTTTTTCCAATGACCCACTCTGAATCAATTCTTATCCTCGATTTTGGTTCTCAATTTACGCAGCTCATCGCCCGCCGCATTCGCGAACTGAATGTGTATTGTGAGATCCATCCGTTTAATGTTCCGTTTACTGCGATTGAATCATTTCAGCCAAAAGGAATTATCCTTTCCGGCGGACCGTCCAGCGTTTACGCTCCTGACGCACCCATTCCGGATTCACGCATCTATTCGCTCGGCGTGCCGGTACTGGGAATTTGTTATGGCCTTCAATTGATCGCATTTCAAAACGGCGGTGCGGTGACGAAAGCGCCGCGGAGGGAATTCGGCCGTGCACAGCTTTTAATGGACGACAACGGCGACATATTTAAAAATCTTACCCAGCAAACGGAAGTCTGGATGAGCCACGGCGATGAAGTGACAGCGATGCCAACAGGATTTGAGAAGATCGCCCATTCGGAAAACGCCGGAATCTGTGCGATCCGGAATGCCGAGAAAAAAATCTTCGGCATTCAGTTCCATCCGGAAGTGGTCCATTCAAAAGAAGGAAAAAAAGTTCTTTCCAATTTCGTCAAAGATATTTGCGGCTGCAGCGGAAACTGGAATGCCGACTCATTCATTGAAAGCGCTATTGCCAATATCCGTGCGAAGGTGGGAACCAAAAAAGTTCTTTGCGCTTTAAGCGGTGGTGTTGATTCGTCCGTTGCCGCCGTGCTGTTGCATAAAGCAATCGGCGATCAACTGTTCTGTATTCATATTGACAACGGATTGATGCGGCGGGGCGAAAGCCAACAGGTTGTGAAAACCTTCCGCGATGAATATCATATTGCGCTCGATTTTGTGGACGGGACGGAAACATTTCTTACTCGGTTGGACGGCGTGTACGATCCGGAACTGAAGAGAAAGATTATCGGAAAAACGTTTATCGATATTTTCGATACCGAGGCAAAAAAAGTAAGCGGCGCAGATTTTCTGGCGCAAGGAACGTTATATCCCGATGTGATCGAATCGGTTTCATTTAAAGGCCCATCCCAAACGATTAAAACGCATCATAATGTGGGGGGGCTACCGGAGAAAATGAACCTAAAATTAATCGAACCATTCCGGGAATTATTTAAAGATGAGGTACGCGCGGTGGGACGAAAATTGGGATTATCGGATGCTCTGATTGATCGACATCCATTCCCCGGACCGGGATTGGCAATCCGTATTTTAGGATCAATCACGAAAGAACGGCTGGAAGTGCTGCGGAGCGCGGATGAAATTTTTATCGGCGAATTGAGGAAACAGAACCTGTACCATTCCACCTGGCAGGCGTTTGCCGTGCTGCTGCCTGTTCAATCGGTCGGCGTGATGGGGGATGAGCGTACATACGAAAACACGGTGGCACTCCGAGCCGTGACGAGTGTGGACGGTATGACAGCCGACTGGGCGCATTTGCCCTACGAATTTCTCGCCCATGTTTCTAACAGAATCATTAACGAAGTTCGAGGGATCAACCGAGTGGTGTATGATATCAGTTCAAAACCACCGGCAACTATCGAGTGGGAGTAACTCAACCCTATGATCGAACTTCACCATCTTTGTAAAACATTCGGAAACTTCGTTGCTGTGGATGATGTATCGCTCTCGATCCCGTCAGGTGAATTTTTCGGATTCCTCGGTCCAAACGGCGCTGGGAAAACGACCACAATTAAAATGATGACCGGACTCTTTACACCCACTTCCGGATCGATTGTGATTAATGGTTTTGATGTAGCGGCACAGCCGCAGGAAGCGAAAGCGACTTTCGGTTATATACCGGACCATCCATATCTGTATGATAAACTGACCGGCAGGGAGTTTATCTATTATATGGGCGGTCTGTATAAAATGGAAAAGAACAATTTGAAGGAAAATGTGGACCGGGTAATTGATCTGCTTGAATTGGCGAGCTGGATCGATAAAAAAACGGAGGATTATTCGCAGGGGATGCGTCAGCGTGTAACATTTGCATCCGCCTTCGTTCATCAACCAAAGACGATCATTATCGATGAACCGATGGTCGGGCTCGATCCGCGGAGCGCGCGCATCGTGAAAGATTCGCTGAAAAAAATGGCGGAGGATGGGGCATCTATTTTTATGTCCACGCACATTCTGGAGATGGCGGAAGAATTGTGCGACCGGATTGGCATCATCAATAAAAGTAAAATCATCTTTCTCGATTCGAAAGAGAATCTGCATCTGCACAAAACGAAATACGAAGGGAATCTTGAATCGGTGTTCCTGGAACTGACGAAGGAATCGGACGAAGAGTGAACACCTTTTATCATATTCTGTGGTTCAAGAACCTGATGTTCTGGAAGGTATCCTTCAAGCAAGACCTTGGAACGGTGATTCGTACTATCGGTTCATTCGTTGTCTTCGGATCATTCGCCGTCGGTGCATTCTATTTTTCAAATTTTGTTACGGCGTATCTTTTAGAGAACGTGAAGATCGGCCTGTTTTTGTTTCACCGTTTTATCGGCATGCTGCTGTTCGTTTTTTTTGTGACGATCAATCTCGGCAACATGGTCGTTTCTTTTTCCACATTGTACCGCACTCCAGAGGTGCAGTTTCTGTTGACTACACCAGTATCGTATCTGAACATCTTCGTAATCAAATTCCTCGATAATTTTTTCTACAGTTCCGGCACATTATTTATGGTCGGATTTTCAGTGCTGCTGGGATACGGCGTCTATTTTGAATTGCCGTGGCATTTTTATCTGGTGATGATGTTCGGTGTATTGGTGCCGTTTATGTTTTTTGCCGCATGCGTGGCCGTAATCGTGCTGTTGCTACTGATGAAACTTGCGTCGAAGATTAATTTTCGTCTGTTGATCGCAGGAATTGTTCTTCTGTATATCGGTCAGGTGTATCTCTATTTTACGGTGTCCAGTCCGGTGAATCTTGTCCGTGAAGTAATGAAGTACTATCCGAACGTCGATATGTATTTCGGTTCGCTCGATCCGATGCCGCTGAAAATCCTTCCTAATTTTTGGGTTTCCGAGATCATGTATTTTTATGTCACCGGAAATGCATCGGCCGTTGTGGGATATACAGTGATGCTGGTGATGTCTACGGTCGGACTGTTTCTCTTCGCACTGGCGATTGCCGATGCCTATTACTATTCCACCTGGATCATGTCGCTTTCCATCAAATCTCTGACGATGAAAACACTGCAGTTTAAGAATCGGTTCTTCAGTTTTGGAAGTATCTCGTCGTTTTCGCCTCATGTAGAAGTATTATTAAAGAAGGAATTCTGGCAATTTGTTCGCGAGCCGATCCAATGGATCCATTTTATTGTGATGATGGGATTGCTGGTGATTTTTTTGTCAAGCGTCAGTACGCTGAATATCAAACTGGAATCGACAGATCTTCAGGCGGTGGTCTATCTTGTCGTTTTTATCTTTAATATCTTTTTAATCAATTCATTGGCGCTCCGGTTTGCGTTTCCGATGGTGAGTCTTGAAGGGAACGCATACTGGTCCATGCGAAGCGCCCCGATATCCGCAACAACAGTGTATTGGATCAAATTTTTTCTAGTAATGACTATTCTCGGTGTGTTAAGTATCGTGATCGCTTTTCTTTCAAATATTCCGTATTTGTTTGTTCACAAAATAACGGGAGACCATCCATGGATAGTAGAATATATCGTGCCGAAATATCAGGTAAAAATTCTGGCGTATTGTTCAATGATCATCACGCCAATTGTCACGGTAACACTTGTCAGTCTAAATTTCGGACTGGGTTCTGTATATGCAAATTTTATCGAAAAGAATCCGATCCGCATTGCTTCGTCTCAGGGAGCAACTATGACATTTTTATTGAGCGTGGTGTACCTTGTGCTGCTGCTGGCGGTGTATTATTTCCCAGCAACCATGCTGTTTAGTGCCGACATGAAACGGCAGCCGATCAATTGGTCTATGCTGCAGATTGTTGTCGGCGTAATTCTTATTCCATCGGCATTCATTTCGGTCGCCGCACATATTGTCGGGATCCGGTCGTTACGGAGGGATTTTTAATGAAACTGTTGTACACATTCTGTGTGCTAAGTACGTTTTGTGTCTTTGCACAGGAGGCGGAAGTATATTTCAATCAGTCTGCAGAAGAATATTTTTTACTTGGCATGCGTCAATACTCCCAGAAGGAATTTACGCCGGCACTGCATTCGTTTCGTCAGTCTATCGCCAGCATGCCGCAGAATCACCGCATCACTGCATCGATGGTAATGGCTGCAAAATCGGAATATGCGCTGAAGAATTATCGTGCGGCGATTGATCTGTGCGATTCCATCATCGCTCACTTTCAGACAACGTTATATCTGGAAGATATTTCGTTTACTCGGGGAATGTGTTTTTATAATCTGGGAATGTATCAAAGGGCATTTGGTGAGATGGTGTACACCTATGCCATTGCCCAACAGCGGCTGAACAAAGAGCATTCGTTTAGAGTAATAGAACACATGGCACAGGAATTTTTACCAGATGAACAAACAACTTCCGCCAATATCGATACACTTTCTGCGACCGTCAAAAATCTTTTACTCGTTGTCATGGCGGAAAAACAGTATCAGAACGGCAGATTGGATGAGGCGAGACTGTCCATTGAACGATTTGATCCTGCCAACGCGGATCAAACGCTGCAATTTCGGATTAATCACTTGCTATCACGGATCGAAAAGGGAAATCTCGTCCGCATCGGTGTATTGATTCCGCTGCAGCACTTGTTGCCGGTTGAAACGCGGGAGAAAAAAATCGTCAACGAAATGTTGGAGGGAATCCAGCTTGCGGTGAGCGATTACGAAGAACGGACGGTGCCGGGGCAAGTGTCGGTGGAACTGGATATCCGGGATTCGGAGAAAGATTCTACGGTGATTCAATCGGTGATTGGCGAATGGTCGGATGATCCGGATATTGTAGGAATTATTGGTCCAATTTTCAGCTCGGAAACGATGATTGCCGCCAAAGTCGCGCAGGAACGATCGATACCGATCGTTTCACCGACTGCGACTGACGAAGGAATTTCTGCAATAGGTCCGTACGTCTTCCAGGCGAATTCTACGAACGGCGCCAAGGGAAAAACGATGGCGCAATATGCCGTCAATGTGCTTGGAGCAAAAACAATCGCTGTGTTGACCTCCTCTGTGCAATCGTCAACAACGCAGGCGGACTCATTCGTTGCGGAAGTACAACGGCTTGGAGCGACAATTCTGATTGACCGCCGGTTCAAACGGGGAGAAAATGATCTTCGTTCGTACGTCCGTTCGATTCGTGTGGAAGCATCCGCATTGCGTCCGGATTACGTCGTGGCCATACGCGGCAAAATTAATGTCGCCGAGGTGACGAGAAAACTAGTGTCGCTGGGAATTAAATTTTCCTATATCGATTCAATTATTGCAACGGGCGGACTGGTGAATTTTACTTCGCTATTCGGGGACAGCGCAAAACGGATCGCCGATTCATTGCGATTGCCGGTGAAAAAAACATCGATCTATGTGGATAGTCTTCATTATCCGGTGACAACGCTTGATCTTGTCTATTGCCCCATCTCCAACAGCCATGAAATCGGCGTCATCACATCGCAACTGACATTCTATAATATCCGTTCCATATTGCTTGGTTCGGGCGATTGGAATGATGCAAATGAATTAGACCTGAACAAACGTTATGCAGATGGGGTGATTTTTGGACATGACCGTTGGATTGACCGGAACGATTATACGGGGAGAATTTTTTCAAAATATTCTCAGAAATACGGCAAACAGATGTCGGATAATGTGTTGTTTGGCTATGATGCCATGTCCTTGTTGATTAAACAGTTCAGCGAAGGTTCGTTAACCAGAGCTCAACTTGCTGAGGCGCTTGCAAATGTGTTCGAATATCCCGGTATCCGGAATGCCATTTCGTTAAAACCTGAACGGGTGAACAGCGCGCTGCACATCCTGCAATTTAAAAACGGCGCCGTCACCAAGCTGCAAACATATTCAACTCACTGAACCATGCCACACTCCTTATTCAACGAACCGCCCATTCGGTATACTACGATTAAAGAATGGCCGGAAGACGAACGTCCGCGTGAAAAACTGGTGAAACACGGTGCATCATCGTTGTCCGATGCGGAACTTCTGGCGATTCTCATCAACATCGGTACAAAGAATACCTCAGCTGTGGAAGTTGCTAAACGGCTGTTGCGCGAATATTCGTCGTTAAAGCGGATCGCCTCGCTTTTCGTAGCCGATCTGAAACAGACGAAACATAAAGGGATCGGAACGGCGAAGGCGGTGACGATTGTTGCTGCGTGTGAAATAGCGCGACGCATTGCTGCGAAAGAAAACGATACGAACGCTCCCATTCGTTCGCCGGAAGATATTCAACAGCGGTATGGTCCCGAATTGCGCGATTTGAAGCAGGAGCAATTTATGGTTGTCTGTTTAAGCAGTGCAAATAAGATTATCCGAGACCGGATCATTACCAAAGGACTGTTGAATTCATCGCTCACGCATCCGCGCGAAGTATTCCGTGAAGCGATTCTGGAAAATGCCGCCAGTGTAATTCTGCTCCACAATCATCCCAGTGGGAATCTGGAACCGAGCAGGGAGGACATCGCCGTCACCAAACAGATTGTTGAAGCGGGAAAGATCATCGGGATTTCTGTGCACGACCATATCATCATCGCGGGGGACGGGTACACCAGCATGATGGAACGGGGACTGATGTAGCTGCGACGACTGTTCGCGTATGGATTTTTTATATTACGACCTCAAGCTATTGTTGACTAATGAAAAACAGAGAGTGTACACTCACCGTTGAAGATGAAAGTATCGCTGGAATCGTTGCGTTAAAACTTCTGAAGTCGACGGCAGAGTTTCACCATTGTATATTTACCGGTTGTGATTTGTCTAACGCTAATCTTTCCGGTAGGAGTTTTATCGAGTGTGAATTTTTCGGCAGCAATTTTGCACTAGCAAATGTCTCCGGCGCTTCATTTCGAAGCGTCACATTTAAGGAGTGCAAACTATCCGGTGTGCGATTCGATCAATGCAACGCGTTTTTGTTCACCGTCCGGTTTGAAGGATGCATTCTCGATCGAGCGTCACTCTATCGGTTAAAAGCAAAAAAAACACAATTCATAAAATGCAGCTTAAAAGAGACGGACCTTTCAGAGTGCGATCTATCCGGTTCGGAGTTCGATCTCTGCAATCTTGAACGCACGATTTTTGACAGGACCAATCTGGAACGCGCTGATTTTCGAACGGCATACAATTATTCAATCGATCCGAAAAAAAACAGGATAACGAAGGCGAAGTTTTCATCGGCTGGCGTTGCCGGATTACTGGATAAATACGATATTGTTATAGAAATGTAAAGCAACTGTTTGAGATTAACGCTGTGCCATTGGACGAAAAAAAACCGCCAACTATTTATTATTCGTTATGATAAAAAAAATCAATCACATTGGTGTTGCTGTTAAAAATCTTGGATTATCTGCTGAATTGTTCAACAAACTTTTCGATCGACCGCAGCCATTTACCGAATCGGTGCCGGAACAAAAAGCAACAATCGCTTTTTATCCACTCGGAGAAAGTTCGGTTGAACTGATTGAATCAACCTCTCAAGAATCTTCCCTCTCAAAATTTATCGAAAAACGGGGTGAAGGCATTCATCATCTCTGTTTGGAAGTAGATGATCTTCAAGAAGAAATTATCCGCTTAAAAGGTCATGGATTTCAATTCGTAAACGATATTCCCTCCGAAGGTGGAGATGGATATTGGGTGGCGTTTCTCCATCCGAAATCGACGAACGGAGTGCTCATAGAGCTTTGTGAAAAAACGAACTAATCAGTATAAAGAATTCAAGAGGATCATAATTAACAAAAATGGGTCATCAGCAAATCGAGCATTAACATCCAACTTCTCAAACCTGTAGCAGCTTTTAGTATTTTCTTTTCCTCTCATGACTGACGGCATTCAAATATCGCTGATCGATAAATTCGATCTGCAAGATAAGCTGGACAACCTGCCGATAAGCCCTGGTGTGTACCAATTCAAGAATAAGGAAGGTGTCATCCAATATGTCGGGAAAGCGGTAAATCTCCGCAATCGTGTTCGTTCATATTTTCACCAATCCCGCAATCACGAACCTCGCATCGCATCCATGGTTTCAAAAATCTCCGACCTGGAAATTATCACCACCGATTCGGAAGTGGAAGCGTTGATTCTTGAAGCTAATCTCATAAAACTGCACAAGCCGCGATACAACGTCAATTTGAAGGACGACAAATCGTATCCGTTCATCGTCGTAACAAACGAACCGTATCCGCGTGTCTTTGTGACGCGAAGAATCCGGCGGGACGGTTCCCGGTATTTCGGTCCGTACACCGATGTGTTGACGATGCGCGCGGCGCTAAAAACAGTCCGAGACATCTTTATGATCCGCAGCTGCAATTTTATGATCGACGATGAGTTTATTGCGAGGAAGAAGACGCGGGTCTGTTTGGATTACCACATCAAAAAGTGTCAGGGGCCGTGCGAAGGACTGATTTCTCAGGCACAATACAGCGTGATGATCGCAAATGTGGAACAGGTGCTGAATGGGAAAGTCACCGTGGTGCTTGAATCACTTGAACAGCAGATGAATACGGCGGCGGAACAACTGAAGTTCGAAGATGCAGCGCATTTCCGCGATCGAATGAAAGAATTGGAAATTTATTCCTCAAAACAAAAAGTGGTGGATGTGGAACTACGCGACAGAGATATCGTTGCGGTGTCGACAGAAGAAGATGATGCGTGCGGTGTAATCTTTAAAATTCGCGAGGGGAAGGTGATCGGACGGCAGCATTATTATATGAGTGGAGTGGAAGGAAAGACAGACAGCGAAATTCTGGAAACGCTGGTGCAGCGATATTACCTGGAAGCGGTCGACGTTCCGAAAGAGATCATTCTTTCTTTCGATATCGAATCAAAAACACTCATCCAGCAATGGCTGACACTGCGTCGCAGCGGTGGAGTTTCTTTTGTGATGCCGGAAGGGGGCGAACTGGCGAAATTAATAGCCATGTGCAAGAACAACGCAAAGTTTCTTCTTGACGAGTTAAAACTGCAGCGGTTGAAGCAGAAAGATTTTATTCCTGCTGCCGTACGATCCCTGCAGCGCGATCTCCGAATGACGAAGCCTCCGCGAAGAATCGAATGTTTCGACATTTCACATTTTCAGGGGACGGAGACAGTCGCCTCTATGGTCGTATTTGTTGACGGGAAACCGAAGAAGAGTGAATACCGGAAATTCAAAATCAGAACCGTTGCCCCTGCCGACGTGAACGATTTTGCCAGTATGAAAGAGGTGATCTACCGCCGCTATAAACGCGTGCAAGACGATGCTCTCGAGATGCCAGAACTGATTATGGTGGATGGCGGGAAAGGACAACTTTCCAGTGCAGTGGAGTCGTTGAAAGAATTGAAATTAGATCAGCACCCGATCATCAGTCTCGCAAAGCGGCTTGAAGAAGTATTTGTTCCAGATCAAAGCGATCCGCTACCGATCCCGAAATCCTCTTCCGCGTTAAGACTGTTGCAACAATTGAGAGATGAAGCGCACCGATTCGCGATCACGTTCCATCGGTCACTGAGGGCTAAACGAACGTTACAAACGGAATTGGATTTGATTGAAGGAATAGGGAAAAAACGGGCAAAAGAACTATTGGAAGCATTCGGTTCAGTGCAGGGGGTAAAATTTGCCACTGCTGAACAATTAGGTGAAGTTGTTGGGGAAAAAACTGCTCAAAAAATTCAGGAATATTTTGACACAGATGATGGCGATGCGGTTTCCCTCACCGGAGAAAATCCATCATAAATAAAACAAAACCGCCCCTTTCCGAATATTTCCCGCTTTCTTTTTGAAGCAATAAATGTATTGGTAGACATGTTATTTTTTCACTATTCCAGATAGAAATCCTTTACAGAAGTATCGGGCAACAACAATTTTCCAAGAAATTCCCGGAAACATACCGTGTGAATGTGCGCACCGTTGCTTCTAAAACAGTATCATTCCCAATTTTTCTTTGTTTTTCAGCCGTAATTCGGTTATCTTTCAATTTATAGACAGTTCAATATACACTTTTCACAATATTTTGCAGTAAGGAGTTGTTACGTAGTATGGCTATAATGACAAGAATGCGAAACAATATGCCGGTCATTCTTATTGGATTGGTAGTTGTTTTTATCATCACGATCGTGTTCGAATGGGGCATGGATTATTTGGGTATGTCACGGCAATCCGACACCATTGGAGTGATCGAAGGGAAAAAAGTATCGTATCAGGAATTCTCTGAACTGGTTCGCCAGCAGACGGAACAATATAAACAACAGTCCAAGCAAGACCCGGATGAGGCGCTGATAAAGCAGATTCGTGAGCAAGTGTGGAACAATCTTGTTACTCAGACGTTGTTGGAACGCGAAACAAAAAAAGCAGGCATCAGCGTGACCGATCAGGAGATTATCGACTGGGTTCGCGGTGAAAATCCTCCGGAATTTCTTGTACAGCAGTTCCGCGATTCCACCGGACAGTTCCGGCGCGATGCGTATGAACAGGCGCTGAACGATCCCCGCAATAAAGAAATCTGGATCCAAGTGGAAACAGCCCTGCGTCAGCAGCGATTGGCAGAAAAAATGCAAAGCATCGTCTTTTCGTCGGTGCGCGCAACCGACGGTGAAATCCGCGACCGTTATACGGATCAGAATATGAAAGCGAACGTTCAGTACGCATTTTTCGATCCGGACAGGATTATCGCAAACGAAGTCGTAACGGTGACGGATGATGATATGAAAAAAATGTACAACGAAAATACCGATGAATTCAAACAACCGGCAGTCCGGAAACTGAAGTACATCTTCATCACCGATCAGCCATCAGCACGCGATTCCGGCGAAATTCTTTCGGAGATCAACAGCATTCTTCAGCGTGCCAATGCCGGTGCGGATTTTCTGGAAGTGCAAAAAGATTACTCCGAAACTTCCCCCCAGCCTGCATTCTTTAAACATGGTGAATTGACTCAAGAAAAAGAAACGGCAGTATTTTCAGCAAAAACCGGCGATGTGATCGGCCCGGTATCGGATTACGAAGGCGTTCATATCTTTAAAGTGTTGGAAGAAAAAAAGAGCGTCGATGTATTCGTTAAAGCGCGCCATATCCTGTTAAATGCATCCAGCGCAGAACAAGAAGCATCGGCGCGTTCGCTTTCCGGAGAACTGATTGCACGCGCAAAACGAGGTGAAGATTTCGCGGCTCTTGCTCGTCAATATTCCACCGAACCGGCCGCTACTAAGACTGGCGGCGATCTTGGCTGGTTTGGAAAAGGAAGAATGGTGAAGGAGTTTGAAGCGGCGGCATTATCCGGTCGTCCGGGACAAATCATCGGACCGGTGAAAACACAATTCGGCATCCATGTTATTAAAATTGAAGGGCGCGATTCACGGGAATTAAAAGTGGCAACGATTACGCTGCCGATTAAGGCAAGTTCGTCCACACGGGAAGAGGCATTCCAGCGCGCACAGGATTTTGCCTATATCGCGAAAAAGGGAAATTTTGAAAAGGATGCGGAATCTTCCGGTTTCAAAGTTCTGGAAACATCGGAATTTGCCAAAGGCGCATATATTCCCGGTCTCGGTCAGTTTGAATCGATCAACAAATTCGCTTTCAATAACGATCTCGGCGATATCAGCGACGCGTATCAGGTAAACAACGGATATACGGTAGTAAAAATCTCCGAAGTGAAAAAAGAAGGTGTTCGTGTGTTCGAAGATGTAAAAGAGTCGTTGCGCGGTCGTACACTGCGCGAAAAGAAGATGGCATCGTTAAAAGAAACAGTGAATCAAAAATATTCGTCGTTGGGAGATAACGGCGACCTGAACTCACTTGCCTCCGATCCCAATGTTTCTGTGCAGATCACCGGCGATTTCACTTTCGGCGGCGGTGTACCAACAGTTGGACGTGAATTTGCTTTTAGCGGTGCTGCGAAAAATGCGGAACTTGGGAAAATTGTTCCTCCGGTGGAAGGGAAACGAGGTTTTTATCTGATGAAAGTAATCACCAGAACACCGTTCGATACTGCCGGATACAATTTGATGAAGAACATGCTCTCCACGCAACTGGTGACGGAAAAGCGACAGCGTGTGTTAACAGAATGGCTGGCGAAATTGAAGGAAACATCGGACATTGAGGATAACCGGGACCTCTTCTTCCGGTAACGATCCACTCAGATCCTTGAGGAGCTATGCGGACGATCGTACTGTTGCATATACTATTCACGAGCGCGCTTCTGCCGCGAGATCATGATCTTTCGATCTCAGTGAAAGGAACATTCACCACCAGCACGCGATTGACGTATAACATCGAACGGAAGAATACCTACAGCGAAGAACGGACCATCGCTTCAAATTTTGGATACGGTGCGGATGTTCGCTGGAACATTCTTTGGGACAGGTTCTACCTCGGGTTGTCTGGCGAAAAAGTGTCCGGAATGGACAAACGATCGGTGTTATATGCGCAGTATAGTTATTTGGCAGTTCCGTATGAAGAGGGATTTGAAATAACAGCAGTTGAGTTGAGCGGGTATTATATTGTTCCCCTCAGTTCCGAAAAATTAAAATTTTATCTCGGCGGCGGATTAGGGACATACGACGGTACTCGAAGTTTTTCGATTGCCGGAGTTCAAGCGGAAACGGTTTCATCCGCATCGTATATGGGAATTCATGTGATGACCGGAGTCGAATATCGACTGCATCCGCTCATCGGATTCCGATTCGAAATTAAATTCCGTGATCCACATTTCGATGTGACGTCCAAGTTTGAACAAACAACAGCACTGTTTCAGGGACGACGTATTCCACTGCCACAAACGGAGAATGTGACGAAAGTAAATCTTTTCGGAGTAAATTATATGGGCGGCATCGCCGTCACCTTATAACGCCACCCGAACATTGAAAGAGAAATTCCCGCCGATAGATCGGCGGGAATTTGTTTTTATAACAACGACAGAATGAAACTTAAAGAAAAACAATCGATTATCTTCTTAACCGGATTTATGGGAAGCGGGAAAAGTACTGTGGGTCCTATTCTGGCAAATACGATCGGTTTTCAGTTTATCGATCTGGATGTGTTGATCGAAACGAAAGAGAAGAAACGGATCAGCGATATTTTTGCGGCGGAGGGGGAACAGATGTTTCGTTTTCTTGAGCGTGAGACGCTGAAAGAAATTCTACAGCACAAGTCGACGATTGTTTCACTCGGTGGAGGCACCGTGACGAACGATGAGTCCCTTGAACTGGTTAAACTGCACGGCGTGCTGGTCTATTTAAAATCTGATATTGAACATATTTTTCAACGGCTACGAACAAAAAGCGACCGGCCGATGTTGCGTGACGAAGACGGGAAATTATTGGACGGCGAGGGACTTCGAAAGAAAATCGAAAACCTGTTAACCGCCCGCGAACACTATTACCTCCAGGCCGATATTGTTATCTCCACAGACGATAAAAAAATCGGATACACCATCGACGAACTTGCCAAAAAACTGGCACACTATATTGACTAAAAAAATGCACATCGTCACCGTCCCGCTCGGGGACCGTTCGTATCCGATCTACATCGGCAGCGGATTGCTGCGCCAATCCGGTTCGATCTTTCAACGGCACGGTATCGGTAGATCGATTGTTATTGTTTCAGATACACATGTGGCGGAGTTGTACCTTTCAACGGTAGAAAAAAGCCTCATCGCAAAAAAATTCAATGTTCATTCCATCATCCTCCCGCCCGGTGAGCAACAGAAACGGTTGAATACTGCGGACAGGATCTACACTGAACTTCTAAAACGTAATATCGAACGTTCAGCAACAATTGTTGCGTTGGGTGGAGGAGTGATCGGCGATCTTACCGGATTTATTGCCGCAACATATCTGCGCGGTATCGGTTTTGTGCAGATTCCGACAACGCTGCTTGCACAGGTGGATAGTTCTGTCGGCGGAAAAGTTGGGATCAATCATATGCTGGCGAAAAATATGATCGGCGCATTCTACCAGCCGCAGTTCGTGTTGTCGGATGCTACTGTGCTGCGGACGCTGCCGAAACGGGAGATGATCAGCGGCATGGGCGAGATTGTAAAATATGGGATGATTCTGGATCAGAAATTTTTCCGGTACATAGAACAACATTTGGATCGCGCGTTTGCTAGAGATTCTGCCGTTCTTTCCCATTTGATCAGGAAAAGTTGTGAATTAAAAGCATATATAGTTTCCAACGATGAAAAAGAACAACATTTGCGGGCAATCCTGAATTTTGGTCATACAATAGGCCACGCTCTGGAGCACGCCGGACACTATGGCGTACTGAAACACGGTGAAGCGATTCTTTATGGAATGGTTGCCGAGGCGCACATCGCGTTTCGCAACGGGATGATATCTTCCGGGGAAAAGGAACGGCTTGAGCGATTAATTCAGCAATTGCCGCTTCCGTTGCTGACGCCGATACGGCTGCAGTCTGCTGCCCTACTGAACACGATGATGAAAGATAAAAAAACGAATAATGGAATTATCCGCATGCCGTTGCCGAGTGCTATCGGTACGGTGCTGCTCCCCTCCAATGTTGATCGGCAGTTTATTCTGGATGCGATCGATTATGTGAAGGTGTATGGTTCGTAATCTCATCAGCACAATTCTTTTTTGCTTTCCTTTCCCTGTACTTTACTCTCAGGAATTTATCCACGATCCCCACGCGTTCGGTACGAATATCGCCGCAGGGGGGATCGACCAGCCGCGATTCCAATTTGTTGATATCGACGGTGACAATGATCAGGATCTGTTCATTCTGGACAGGGATGAACGGCTCTGGTTCTATCGCTCAGCGGGAGGTACGCTGAAGCTGGAACCGGAGACGACGTTCGATCTGAAAGCCGGATCTTGGTTTCATTTTCTGGATATCGATCATGACGGCGATGTGGATTGTTTTACGAACGGTAGTTTCTCGGAAGTATCGCTCTATACGAATACCGGAACGTCTTCAATTCCCCAATTTCAACTCACTTCTGCTGCGCTGCTCGACACCTCCGGGATAGAATTATTCAGCGAACGTTTCAGTATTCCCACCTTTGCCGACATCGATGGGGATGGGGACGATGATTTTTTCAGCGGCGGATCGATCGGGTCCATTACCTTCTTTAAGAATATTGGTACACCTAACATTCCGCAGTTCACCTTTATCACCAGTTCGTTCGGGGGGATCAACATTCAAGGAGGACCGGGCTCCATTCACAAAGCGATGCACGGCGCCAGCGGAATCGAATTTTTCGATGCGGATAGTAACGGTGTGCTAGATTTGTTTTGGGGCGATTATTTTAATCCAAGTCTTTATTTCCTCTATAACAAAGGGACAAAACAAAACGCCAATATCTCACTGGTCGATTCTACGTATCCAAACGAAGCAGTCATTCAATCGTACGGATTTAATATTCCACAGCATGTAGATATTGATGCAGACGGCGCCGTCGATATGATGGTGGGCAGTGTATTCCCGTCGACGGAAGTTGACAATTTTTTCTTTTATAAAAATGCCGGTACTAATGCTGTGCCGTTGTATGTTCTGCAGACGAAAAATTTTCTTCCGATGATCGATGCCGGTTCCCGTAGCAGCGTCGCGGCAGCGGATTTTGACGGCGACGGCGATGTCGATCTAGTGATCGCTTCGGCATTCGGAACGGTTCAGATCCATGACAATACCGGGACTAAGAGTGCGCCGCAGTTTCAAGCTCAGCCGCAGTCTACGATAATGCTGGAAAATAATTTTTATGCGACTGTTTCTGCCGGTGATGTGAATTCTGACGGTACAATGGATTTGATGATCGGAAATTTTGACGGGAGAATCAGCACATTTGCCAATACAACAACCGATGGAGTGATCTCATTCGCAAAGATTCTATTTCCGCTTGATCAATACGATGCCGGGCAGAACTCTGCTCCATGCATCGTGGATATCGACAATAATGGTACGAACGACCTGCTCGTTGGCAGCAGCGGCGGACAAGTCGTGTTGTTCAAAAATTCAGGAACGAATGCTTCTCCGATCTATACGGTCGATTTGTCGTTCACGAACATCGATGTTGGAAATGATGCTATTCCTTTTACAGCAGATATCGATAATGATGGATCACTCGACCTGCTTATTGGAAACAGTGATGGTATTCTCTATCACTATAGACAGTCGAAATCTTCATCCAGCACATTCGAAGTTGTAACGGATAAATTCCAGAATATTGCACTCACGACGCAAGCTTCTCCGTGTGTGATCGATATCGACAATGACGGAGACAACGACATAATACTCGGAAACGGCAAAGGGGGTATCTTCTATTATAGGAATGCCGGTACATTATCTTCACCAACAACACACAGAGCTGCACCGTCTGATCTTGAAGTGTCGTATAATTACCCAAATCCCTTTAATCCTTCGACGACAATCGTTTTTTCTCTTCCTGAGGACGGTCTTGTTTCGATTGAAATTTTTGATATACTCGGGCGATCAGTTGAAACCTTAACAAATGGCAATATGAAATCCGGAAAACATTCCGCAATGTGGAACGCAACTAATGCTAGAACGGGAACGTATTTTTGCCATTTTGTTGTCAATAATAAAGAGGGCCGGCGGGAATTTACACATCGAATGTCACTCATCAAATAATCATTACAGGAGTTTTTCATGCAGTTTGTTCGAACCACAGTCTTATTATTGTTGTCGCTTGTTGTATTCGATATGCTGTATGCACAGGGTGGTAGCAATGTTCAATTCATCGGTCAGATGCGGACTCGAGGAACAAGCGGGTATTCACAAATCTGGGGATATACTGCCCCGGGTGGAAAGGAATATGCCATCCTCGGTTGTTTCGGCGGTACGCAGATTGTTGATATCACCGGCGATACGTTGAAGGAAGCCGCATTCATTCCCGGTCCGAATTCGGGATGGAGAGAAATGAAAGTATATCAACACTATGCGTATATCGTCACCGAAGGAAACGGTGCCGGGCTGCAGATTATTGATCTTGATTCCATGAAGTTGGTGAACACTATCACGAATACACAAATACCATCCGGGCACACGGTTTCCATCGAAGGAAAATATCTGTATGTGAATGGTTCCCGTTACAAAAATGGGGGAATTGTCGTCTTCGATCTGACCAATCCCGTCAGTCCTGTTGTGGTCGGAGAATATCAGTCAGAATATGTGCACGACTGCGTGATCAAAAATGATACAATTTACGCCGCGGCGATTTACGGTGAAGGACTCGACATAATCGACGCGACCAACAAAGCGGACATCAAACGTGTTAGTGTAACAAATTATCCGTTTTCCGGCACACACAATACGGATGTGACAACGGATAAAAAATATGTTTTTACCACAGATGAGATCAACAACAATCCGGATCATAACGGAAATATTCTGAGAGTGTGGGACCGGACAGATGTTACTAATCTAAAACTTGTTGGATCGTACGTTGCTCGTCCCCACACGATCGTCCATAATATCCATGTAAAAGGCAACTACGGATATTTGGCGCATTATTCAGAAGGGGTGCGGATATTGGACATTCACTATCCCGAGATACCGGTCGAAGTTGCGCACTATGATACGTATATCGGTTCCGTGAACGGTTATGTCGGGGCATGGGGAACATTTCCGTATTTCATCTCAAATAAAGTAATTATTTCGGATATCAGCGGCGGGCTGTTCGTTATGCGTTTTGCAGGACAGGATGGATCAGTAAAAGCGGCGCGTGCAATTGTGACGGTGTTGGATTCCGCGACAAATCTGCCACTCAGCGATGTGAAAGTAACATTGTCCGGCAGGCTCGACACATTACTGACTGACGCCGCCGGCAACGTGAAATTCGGCTCACTGTCTGACACGCTGCTCGTGACATTTTCCAAATCGACCTACTCAACAGGTTATGGAACTCGCGTTCAGAATATTGTCATGCAGTATGACACCGTTATTTCTGTTACCGTCTACATGAGTCAAATGAAATCTGGCTCATTAACTGTGAAGGTCATAAACAACGCAATATCTGCACCGGTAAAAGATATTTTACTTTCGGTGGCGAACACACCGGTGAAAGGAATAACCGACACAGTGGGAGAATTTTCAATTCCTGCATTGCTTGGCGGTAGAACGTTTTCCGTGATTGCCACCCAATGGGGGTTTTTACCAGAAACATCGTTTGTCACCATTATTGGAGGAGCGAAGAATACCATTACCATGCAATTAACGCCAAACGGGTTGGATAATTTTGAAGTTGATCTCGGATGGACAGTCGGAAGCAAATCGGATTCCGGTAATCAAGGAATCTGGTCCCGGACTGTTGCAACAGCTGCTGTCGTCGGGGCGGACACACTTCAGCCTTCATACGACCATACGGTGAACGGGAACATGCTTTTTGTTACCGGACCGTCTTCTTCTCCGACTGATTACGTCACCTACCGTACGACGTTGACATCTCCGGTGTTCAATACAGAGTTCATTCCCAACCCTTCGATACTATTCTGGGTGTATTTTAATTCTCGTTCGGCAGCGAAAGATGATACATTGTACGTTGAAGTGTCCAGTAATAAAGGCGGAAACTGGAAACAGGCTGCGGCCATTTCTGGAAAACTGCCGTACTGGAGGCAATACCGGATCGATCTTTCCAGTTTGGTATCATCATCAGATCAGATGATGATCCGTTTTGTTGCAAAAGATGGAGGTGCATCATCCGTTTTCGATGCAGCGATTGATGATATTGAATTCGGTGATAATTTGCAGCTCTCCATAGATCGGGAAGAAACGACGATGCCGGATGCATTTGTATTACAACAGAATTATCCGAATCCGTTTAATCCTTCCACGACCATTCGATACTCGGTTCCGAAAGCGGTTTTTGTTTCTTTGAGAGTGTATGATCTACTTGGAAAGGAGGTAAACACTCTCGTCCATGAATTGAAGCAGGCGGGTCGCTATTCCGTTTCCTTCAACGGTGAAGGATTATCGAGCGGCGTGTATTTTTATAAATTACAAACGGGGAATGTCATCCAAACCAAAAAACTGGTCTTAATGAAATAGTTTTAGAGATCACTCCGCACTAAAAAACGTCGCTACTACTTTAGCGGCGTTTTTTTAATTTTTTCCCGTATATCATGCGCTGTTCCGTTTGATTGATTTTATGGTTTAAATCAATTAGTATAGAGCGGTCAACCTTGGGAGAGTCTCTTTAGTCGTTCATTTTTTAACTCAATACACCTCTTATGAATGCATTCCCGTTTCTGCTCGTCGCGCTCTGCGTTATGGTCATCATGTATCGTTATTACAGTGCGTTCATTGCTGCAAAGATCATAGCGTTCGACGATTCGCGGCAAACGCCGGCGCACAGATTTAACGATCATCACAATTTCCATCCGACGAACCGTTGGGTGCTTTTCGGCCATCATTTCGCTGCTATTTCCGGAGCAGGTCCATTGATTGGACCGGTTCTTGCGGCGCAGTTTGGGTTCCTGCCGGGATTTCTTTGGCTGCTTGTCGGCGTTGTGTTAAGCGGCGCTGTTCATGACTTTACGGTGCTTGCCCTCTCCGTGCGACACAACGGAAAATCGCTTGCGGAGATTGCGCGAAAAGAAGTGAGTCCGCTTGCTGGTACGATCGCATCCATTGCCATACTTTTTATCATCATCATTGCATTAGCGGGACTCGGTCTCGCTGTAACGAATGCATTGCACGAGAGTTCGTGGGGCACTTTTACTATCACGATGACGATTCCTTTGGCGCTTTTCGTCGGATGGTATATGAACAACTTCCGAAAAGGGAAAATAGCGGAGGCGAGTTACATTGGTGTTTTCGGCGTGCTGTTGTGCGTCTTTCTCGGTGGTTACATTCCCGGTTCTTCGCTTGCTCCGTATTTCACCCTTTCCCGTACTTCCATTATCAATTGGATGGCTGTCTACGGATTCTTTGCATCGGTACTGCCGGTCTGGCTTTTGCTTACACCGCGTGATTATCTCAGTTCATATATGAAAATCGGTACAGTGACTGGGCTAGTGATCGGAGTCTTTATCGTTATGCCGGATCTGAAGATGCCAATGGTTTCTATCTTTGCAGATGGAGGAGGTCCGATCATACCCGGGAAACTTTTCCCGTTCGTGTTTGTGACGATTGCCTGCGGTGCAATTTCTGGATTTCACTCTCTCATCTCATCCGGCACAACACCGAAGATGATCGAAAAAGAATCAGACGTACGGTTTATCGGGTACGGTGCTATGCTCATCGAAGGACTGGTGGGTATCATCGCGCTGATCGCTGCGTGTTCTCTTCATCCGGGTGATTATTTTGCTATTAATGTGCCGCCGGCAAAGTTCGAAGCGCTCAACATCCCGCCCGTTAATCTTGAAGAACTTGCCCGAGAAGTGGGTGAAGTGATTGCCGGAAGACCCGGAGGAGCTGTCTCGCTTGCAGTCGGATTTGCACAGATCTTTTCAGCCATTCCCGGCATGAAAGGATTAATGTCTTACTGGTATCATTTTGCCATCATGTTTGAAGCTCTTTTCATACTTACTACGATTGACGCAGGAACACGCGTAGGCCGTTTCATTGTACAAGAATTCCTCGGACACTTCTCCCCAAAGTTTTCGCGGACAAACTGGTGGCCGGGCGCGATCATAAGTACTGCACTTATTGTTGTCTCCTGGGCCTATTTCATTCATACGGGCAATGTGAGCACCATCTGGCCCATGTTCGGCGTTGCGAATCAATTGTTGGCTGTGGTGGCGCTTTCGGTCGTCACTACCGCCATTATCAATGCAGGAAAACAGCGTTATCTCTGGGTGACTGCTGTACCGCTTCTGTTTGTAGCAACCACAACGCTCACTGCTGGTGTTCTGAACATTATGGATAATTTCTGGCCTCTCACGTACAATGCCGAAACTGCAGTGCAAGGATACGTGAACAGCATCCTTACATCGATCATCATTATTTGCGCACTGGTCATATTGGTTGATGCAATGCGTACCTGGTACCGTGTACTCGTTCGTAAGCAGTACATCATCGATGATAAATTAGTGGATGGTTCGGCCCCCGGTTTTGTACCTCCGGGGTACGGTTTGAGTTGAATCATTCGGAAGAGTGTCACTGGTGAGTTTTCATTTTACAGACAGTACCGTGAAGAGTTGCTGTGCAACACTCTTTCAAAAAGGAATTCCGTTGGAACGTCGCAAATTTTTTCGTACTTTATGATTATAGATCGTTAAAAGCCTCCCTGGAAGTAAACCCACGGAGGTTTTTATGTATCGTACCGACCACTTGACAAAACGACTGTAATGCCAAAACGAACCGACATTAAATCAATTCTTATCATCGGCAGCGGTCCGATTGTTATCGGACAAGCCTGCGAATTTGATTATTCCGGAACTCAAGCCTGCAAGGTACTTCGCGAAGAAGGGTACCGCATCATATTGATCAACAGCAATCCTGCTACGATCATGACCGATCCCGAACTGGCGGATGCCACGTATATCGAACCGATCACACCGGAATTCGTCGAAATGATCATCGAAAAAGAGCGGCCGGATGCGATTCTTCCCACAATGGGTGGACAGACGGCATTGAATACCGCGGTAGCGTTGGCGGAACGAGGCGTGCTGGAAAAATACAACGTGGAACTAATCGGCGCGAACCTTCAGTCAATTAAAAAAGCGGAAGATCGTCAGCTTTTTAAAAAGACCATGACGGAAGTTGGACTGGAAATGCCGCGCGGCGGATTTGTGTACACACTGGAAGAAGCATTAAAAGTTGTACAGGGTATCGGTAATTTTCCGATCATTATTCGTCCTTCGTTCACGATGGGTGGTAGCGGCGGCGGTATTGCATATAATATTGAAGAGTTTAAAACAATTGTTGATAACGGTTTGATTCAGAGTCCGACGCATGAAGTGCTGGTGGAAGAATCCGTGCTGGGGTGGAAAGAATATGAACTGGAAGTGATGCGCGATACGAAGGATAACGTCGTCATCATTTGTTCTATTGAAAATTTTGATCCGATGGGCGTGCATACCGGTGATTCGATTACCGTTGCGCCGGCACAGACCTTAACGGATAAGGAATATCAGTACATGCGTGACGCGGCTTTAAAAGTGATGCGCGCCATCGGCGTGGATACCGGTGGATCGAATGTACAGTTCTCCATGAATCCGGAAAACGGGAAGATGTATGTGATTGAGATGAATCCGCGGGTCTCTCGAAGCTCCGCACTCGCTTCCAAAGCGACCGGATTCCCGATAGCGAAAATTGCTGCAAAACTCGCCGTCGGATACACTCTTGACGAAATCCCCAACGATATTACCAAACTAACCCCCGCTTCCTTCGAACCAACCATTGATTACACTGTTGTTAAAATTCCCCGATGGGATTTCGAAAAATTCAAAGGTGTGGATGATACGCTCGGCGTGCAAATGAAATCGGTTGGCGAAGCAATGGCATTCGGACGCACATTCAAAGAAGCATTGCAGAAAACACTCCGCTCTCTTGAGCAAGGACGTTTCGGGCTTGGCGCGGACGGGAAGGATCATTTTGAGATTGACGCACTGACGAAATCACAAAAAACTTCTTGGCTGAAAAAAGTAAAAGAACAGCTGCGGAAACCGAAGGCGAATAATATTTTTTACATTCGGTATGCATTTCTTCTCGGTTTATCGATCGACGATGTTCACGGTTTGACGAAAGTCGATCCGTGGTTCCTCTTTAATATTAAACAGATCATCGATCTCGAGAACGAACTGAAAAAGATCCCGCTGGAATCGGTGAATGCCGAGACGATGCGCCACGCAAAAGAATACGGCTTTTCCGACCGTCAACTCGCCCATCTCTGGAAAACGGAAGAAGCAACAGTTCGGCAATTGCGGAAAACGCTGGGAGTGATTCCGGTGTATAAAATGGTGGATACCTGCGCGGCGGAATTTGAATCAAATACGCCGTATCATTACTCCACGTACGATCAGGAAAATGAGTCGCATCGGTCGGCAAAGAAAAAAGTGATTATTCTCGGCGGTGGACCAAACCGCATCGGACAGGGAATTGAATTCGATTATTGTTGCGTGCATGGAGTGAAATCGCTCCGTGAAGAAGGATACGAAACAATTATGATCAACTGTAATCCGGAGACGGTGTCGACGGATTATGATACGACGGACAAATTGTATTTTGAACCGCTCACCGTCGAAGATGTGCTGAACATTTGCGATCTGGAACAACCGGAAGGAATCATCGTCAGTTTCGGCGGACAGACGCCGCTGAAGATTGCCAAAGCGCTCGAAGCGAACGGCGTCCGAATTCTCGGAACATCAACGGAAGGGATCGACCTTGCGGAAGACCGCGAACGGTTCGGCGATCTGTTACGGAAGAATAAGATCGAACATCCGAAATACGGCACGGCGTTTTCTGTGAAAGATGCACTGCTGGTGGCAGAAGAGATCGGATATCCGGTGCTCGTTCGTCCGTCATACGTGCTCGGCGGTCGCGCCATGCAGATTTGTTACACGAGCGATGCGTTGAAACAATACATGAAACTTGCTGTTGATGTCTCTCCGGAAAAGCCGATCCTGATAGACTGTTTTCTGGAAGACGCGTTTGAATTTGACGTGGATGCGGTGTGCGACGGGGACGACGTGTTGATCGGCGGCGTAATGGAACATATTGAAGAAGCCGGCATTCATTCCGGCGACAGCTCCAGTGTGCTCCCGCCGTTTATGCTGAAAGAGGATAAACTGCAGGAGATCATCGAGATCACCAAAAAATTGTCGTATGCACTTCATGTGCGCGGATTGATCAACGTGCAGTATGCCATGAAGAACAACACGATGTATGTGCTGGAAGTGAATCCACGCGCGTCGCGTACTGTTCCATTCGTCGGCAAGGCGACCGGTTTACCGCTGGCGAAGATTGCGGCGAAAGTAATGGCCGGGAAAAAATTGAAGAGTCTCGGCGTGCTCGATTTCGATTTCCGCAAAGTGAAACATATATCCATGAAGGAGTCGGTCTTCCCGTTCAATAAATTCCCGAAAGTAAAGATGTTTCTCGGACCGGAAATGCGTTCCACCGGAGAAGTGATGGGAATTTCGCAATCGTTCGGCGCGTCTGTTGCAAAAGCGCAACTCGCCGCCGGCAATCCTCTGCCGAAAGAGGGAACGATCTTTGTCAGCGTAAACAACAACGACAAAACTGCTGAAACGGTGGGGATTATGAAGGAATATCTGCACCTCGGTTTCAAAATAATCGCTACCGAGGGAACAACGAAATTTTTAAACGAGCACGGCATCAACGCAAAATCGGTCTTCAAAGTAAACGAAGGCCGTCCGAACATTGTGGATGCGATTAAAAATGGCGAAGTGCAGATGGTGATCAACACGCCGCTCGGTGAAGAGTCGCGGTATGACGAATACTCCATCGGTTGGGCGGCGATTCAGCAGAAGATTGCATTTATCACCACACTCTCCGCTGCTGCCACGGCGGTGAAAGGAATTGAGCGGATCAAACAGGGGAAACTGAATGTCCGTTCGATCCAGGAATTTCATCAAGCATCATAATCTATCGCCGGCATATTTGCCGGCTTTTTTTTATTACCATGCCCCGAATTACTATCGACGTTCCAGTTTCGTTTCATTTTACGACAGAGATCCCCATCCGTATTAGCGATATCAATTATGGCGGCCATCTCGGCAACGATTCCGTGCTTTCCATTTTGCATGAAGCCCGTCTCCGGATGTTGGTGGAACACGGATGGTCGGAATTGAACGTTGAGGGGGTGAGCATCATCATGTCGGACTCTGCGGTCGTCTACAAATCCGAAGGATTTTACGGGGAATCACTGCGCATCCAGATTTCTGTGAACGATTTTTCTAAATTTGGTTGCGATATTTATTATCTTGTACGGGAACGGGAAAGCGGCAGAGTTGTGGCACAGGCAAAGACCGGCATTGCCTTTTTTAATTATGAAACGCGGAAGCTTGCGCCGGTTCCCGAAAAATTCCGACAGCAATTTCCTTAACGAACATTCCGCGGTTCACTTTATCATATCATTACGCTATGACATCATTATTACAATCGGTCTCGATGTTCCTGATCTGCGTTGTGCTTTCGATTCCTGTCTGCGCACAGGAAACGGAAGAGACGGTGACGACGAGAAAAACGAAAAATCATTTTTCATTGACATTCGGAGCCGCTGCCGGCAACTTTGCCGTTGAAGCAACGAACTTCAATACGGTATATTCCAATCGCAGTATTTCAAAGATCTATTTTGCCGGAATTGGAACGAATAGGTTCTACCTTATTGCGAAATACCGGGAATTTTTTGCAACAGGACATTCCTTTGTGGACAATATCGACGTTGTCGGCAAATCGGAGTGGAAACAAAAATTTTATGGAGTCGGTATTCGGCTGCGGGGGGATGAGCAACCATTGTATGCAGATGTATTATATTTGGTGACAAAAGCTGAAGAATCGATCTCCACCGGCGAACCGGTGGTGGAACGACTTACGACCATGTATGAAACTGAAAATAAAGGAGTCGGTTTTGCCGTTGGTATTGCGGTGAAGATCATCGGTCCGATAGGGATTTTTATCGAAGGGGAATATGCGCTGATGACGAAGAAGGGACAAAATCCACAAGGCCGTGCCAATCCCGAACTCGGAGGGTTCTGTGCAAGCGCCGGCGCTCATTTTGCATTGTAGGAGGAGCTCATGAAATTATCCGTTGTTTCGATTGCCATTCTGCTGTTTTTGTCATCCTGTGAGAAGGAAGAAGAGAAGGTTGAAATACTTCCGGAATATTCTACGGTGAAGATTCAGCCGGAACAGGATTCACTCTTTATTAATGAAAATAATGAAACCCGACAGCTTTCACTTGCCGGTGCGATAGTAAACGTGACTGAAAAGACTATCACCAATACCGGGGTGATGACCGATATTCAATATACGGTAAGGACAGTTGATACTGTTTTTCAATCTGTGAATCCTGCCAGCGCACAATGGTATTCTACAAATCCGGCAATTGCGACAGTCATCAACGGCTTGGTAACGGGAAAGAGCTCTGGGTACACTCAGATTACGGCGCGTGTCGGTAATGCATATTCAAAAGCGATTGTTGTGAATGTTCGCGCTGTAAATACTGAACCGGGATTGTCTCTGGCTCCTCCCGATATTGTTTTTATCATGCAAAACAGCGTTTACGTTTCGGGCGTTGTGCAGCAGACAGCAAAGCTGAGAATTTCGGAACCGATTTCCGGATTTACCGATTCAGCCGTTGCGTATTCTTCGGACGGATCGTTCATCGTGCAGGTGACGGGATTAACACAAGGACACAGTACAATTACCGCACGTGCTGTTAATGCCAATGATTCAACGCTCGCCTCGGTAAGAGTAAAAAATGTGATTTATTATGAACCGTTCAGCTTTGGAGCGGATTCCATCGTTGGAGCATGGCTCGGAACAACGATCGGGAAAAATTTCAATTTTTCCATCAGTAAAAATTCCCTTATCCCGCTCCGGTACGACATTGATGGAACAATTGATATCGACTTTAAATCGCTTGGATTAGGATTAGGTTTTGTGCAGGACATTAAACTGTTCGGCGTCTTAAATCATGACGGAACTATTGATATTGCGTTATCGAAAGAAACGCAAGGCTTTAAAATATCCGGCAGACTGGACGGTCACTTCACTTCTATGGGTAAGGGTAATGGAAGTTATCGCGCGGAGGCGATCCGCTCGGGATGGCCAAAGATCAGTTTTAATGATGAATGGACAGCGGTGAAGGTGCCATGACTTTTTTTCGCTATTCATTCTTACTGTCCATACTTGTTATTCTCACCGGATGTGGTATCACGCAGCCGATCCGGCCTATCGAAGAAGGAACTGCTCAAGTGATTGCGTCATTTGGGGGACCAATCATTCCTTTTGCGGGGATTTCCATTCCTATTCCGTATTTGAATGTCGGTGCGATCTACGGATACCGGCCTAATCTCACACTTTATGGGAATGCGCATATTACCGCTCTATTGTATAAGGATGTTGGTGTCGATGCCGGATTTTCTTCACGGCTGATACCGGAGAAAGGTTTTCGTCCGGAGGTTACTATAAACGGACGAGCCTATTTTTTCTGGGATGCATTTCGCGAAAATACGATGCGGCTGTATCCAACCGGTACACTCACGGGGAGTTATATGATAGGTGACCGGTCGCTCTGGTATTTTGGCGTGGATAATTTATATCAGTTCACCACTTCGGAATTGTTCCTTGCGCCGTTTGTCGGATACGGATTTCCACTTGGTGAATCGACGATGATGCAAATGGAATCGAAATGGATGGCGATGAACCACGACACACGGCATGGTATTTTTGAGGGCGTTGCATCGGTCGCCGGAAAAGGGAATATCGGCATTTTTGTCGGACTACAATATGAAATAAAATGAAGAATATGATACAGCAAATATTCGCCAGACTGTTATTGAAGGTTCCCGGCGGCAATGCATTCATTGCAATGATCGTCATTGTTCTGTTCCCGGGGTGTTTTGATTTGGATAGTAACTTGTTTAATAACACTGAACTAAAATCTTATTCGCTCTCAACTGCTGTTATTCCAGATTCTATGCGTACTGAGATTTCACTGACATCGCAGGGAAAAAAAATCTACGGGTATTTTGTTGATGCTCCTGTTCCCGGTGAAAAAAACATTATTCTCTATAACCATGGCAACAGGGATCATCTGCAATTTTATTGGGACAGGGTGGAGCTGTTTTATACGATGGGCTTCAATATTTTTATTTATGATTATCAAGGATATGGAAAAAGTGAAGGGGAACCGTCGGAAGCAGCGGTCTATTCCGACGCGATTGCGGCTTATGAGTATGTAAAGTCGAGAGGATATAACGACGGACAGATTACCGTCTATGGCTTTTCGCTCGGCGGAGCGCCGGCAACACATTTGGCAGCCCGCGTCTTCTCACCGAAAAGATTTATTTTAGAAGCGGCGTTCGCCTCCACCTCTGTGCTGACACAAAGCGGATCACTGCTGGATTTGCCGAGTTCGTTTTTTATGAATGGTGTTTACAATAACGCCGAGAAAATAAAAGATATCACTTCCCCGGTGATGATTCTTCACGGTATTGATGACAAGTTCATCGATATGGAAAAAAACGGAACGGTATTATACAGAAATGCGAACGAACCAAAATTATTTATTGCGGTTCCCGGCGCCGATCATTCTCAGGTGCCGTGGAAGATGGGTGTGACGGCATACTGTGATACAGTAAAAAACTTCATCAGGAAATAATAACAAACGGCGACCGATGGCCGCTGTTTGTTATTGAATAGACAAAAGAGACATCTGGAAAATCTTATCTCAATGCCATTCCGAGAAATGGCTGCCGGTTCCAAAGGAACACCGTTGTTGCAGGCGGGGAGCGAGGAGCCAGCCAGCCAGCGGGGGAATCTTATTTTCCTACTCAAAAGAAAAACAAGATTCTTCACTAAGCGAATGTGCCCAGAATGACAAAGGATAACCTATATTTCAAATGGTTCCAATAATTGTTTTACACTTCGGTATTTTTCAACTTCGATTCTCTCCTGATCAATTCCTTATGTCTTTTCGGCAATTCTCGCATCTTCATTTCGATCTCGTCGTAAAGACGATCCATCTGTGGCTCGAATTGGAAATTAAAACTTTCCGGCACATGATGCCACCAGAATCCGCGGTCATCATCTTCATCCTGTTCTGTAATCTCCAGGGAAACAGTTACGTTCTTCCCTTTTCGTACTAGATCGACGGATACTTTTTCACCTTCTTTGCTCTCCGAGAAGACATCATACAGATCATTGATATCCGAGATCGTTTCACCACCGGCTCTAGTGATGACATCGCCCGCTTTAATTCCCGCTTTTGCTGCGGATTTATCCTTTTCGATACTTTTCACGAGAACTCCTTTCCCGACGGGGACTTCAAAATATTCGGCGAGCTGTTTATTCAATTCCATCAGGTCCATACCTTCCACCTCACCGCCGAACATATTCATGGCCATGCGAGGAGCACGCGGGGCAATAACGGCAAACGGCGTCCGCTTTGTATTCTTTCGGACATTTACCGATAACGATTTATTTTCCCCTTCCCGATTGACTTTCAACGCGACTTTTGTTCCTGGCATGGTTGACCGGACGACATTCACAAGATCTTCAGCTGTCTCAATTGATGTTCCGTTAAATTCGACAATAATATCTCCTTCTTTAATGCCTGCAGAATCAGCAGGGCTATCTTCCAGCACCTCATTGATATACGCCCCTTCTTTCAACTTCAAATGTTCTTCACGAGCGAATTTCGGTGTCACATCTTGTATGCCGACTCCGATCCACCCTTGTTTTTTTGTTGAACGCGGTTGTTTCTTCCCTTGATCATCTGTTGCTGTTAAGAGCACACTTGTAAAGAGAAGTGCTATCATTAGTAATGATGTGCGCATGTTTCCTCCAACATAAATTGGTAATTGGGGTCATTCTTGCTGGATTAGACGACGTTATTTGGGATTTGTTCCTCCATCACCACGTTCGGAAAATAACATTGTTGATTGTAGCAAAACAGACGATTTCTTCATAAGTTTAGTAGTGCTGAAGTAATTTTCGAAAACTAAATTCAAGATCGTTACCAACAATGAAACAACGAATATTTAAAAGCCATTTCCTTGCAGCGATCGATATCGGAACAAATTCGTTCCACATGGTGATTGTAAAATTTGAACCGGGAAAAACAACATTTAAGGTGATCGATAGAGTTAAGGAGAGTGTGCGGCTCGGTTCGGGGACGGCGGATATGAAGTATCTTTCACAGGACGCCATGAACCGGGGAATTGAAGCACTGCGTCGATTTAAACAAATTGCCGATGCGTATAATGCGCCAGTGCGGGCAATTGCCACGAGCGCCGTGCGCGAAGCGTTGAACCAAAGCGACTTTATCCGGCGGGTGAAGGCGGAGTTGGAAATTAAAGTGGAAGTTGCGTCCGGCTTCGAAGAAGCGCGGTTGATCTATCTTGGAATTGTACAGGCACTGCCGGTGCACAATACATCGATCATGATGATGGATATCGGCGGGGGAAGTACCGAATTTCTTGTTGGAAAAAAACGGGAGATTGCGTACGATAACAGCCTGAAACTTGGTGCGATCCGTTTAACGCAGAAATTTTTTTCAGAGCAGGAACTGAATGAAAAACAGTTGAAACTATGCAGAGAATATGTCGGCGGATCGCTTCTCCCCGTCATCCGTGAAGTACAGAAGCGGACATATTCGCTCGCCGTCGGAAGTTCCGGCACGATCATGTCCATCGCAAAAATTATTAAGCTGCAACGCGGCGACGGTGAGGAAAGCTCGTTGAACGGATTTGTCTTTACAGCGAAAGAGTTGTACGCTGCTGTGGACGAACTGTGTTGCGCAACAACAGTGAAACAGCGGCTGAAGATTCCCGGACTTGATGCGTCGCGCGCCGACATTATTATCGGCGGTGCATTGATTCTGGAACAGACCTTCCGCGCGTTGAAACTGAAACGAATGACCGTTTCCGAGTTCGCACTGCGCGAAGGAATTATTCTCGACACTATCGAAAAACAATTTCGAGGGAAGGATTTCCACGCGTTCGACAACATCCGGTACACGTCGGTATTGCACCTTGCTGAAACATTCAAGTATGAGAAAGAACATTCGCATCATGTCGCCGCATTGGCGGTTCGTATTTTTGATTTGACACAATCGTTGCATGGTCTTGGCAGTATGGAACGTGATTTTCTGGAAGCGGCGGCAATTCTGCATGAGATCGGCATTTTTATCTCCCATTCCAATCATCACCGCCATTCTCACTATTTGATCAAGAATAGCGAACTGTTGGGTTACACCGACAATGAAAAGGAAATTATCGCAAACGTTGCCCGTTACCATCGAAAATCGCATCCAAAACCGAAACACGAAACATTCGCGGCTCTTTCGCCAGAGGATCAGCATCTCGTTCAAAAACTTTCCGGGATCATGCGGATAGCGGACGGATTGGATAGGACACATTCTAGGATTGTGCATGATATTGCCTTGCGGCGTAAAGGAAAAAATATTGTTTTTCAACTTCGCACGGGTCGGGGGAAGAATGTGGAGATGGATCTCTGGGGAGCCGAACGGAAGAAAGAACTCTTCCAAGAAGTGTTTGACGTTCGAGTGCAGTTTACCAATTAAGTATCTTTACATCAGGGAATATCAGGAAGTATGATCGGAAAAAAATCCGCAAGCGGTTCGTACCGGTTCAGCGCTGTACTTGAACGGTCAGACAATAAACTGTGGGGTTGCCATTTTCGTGTACCGAAGACAACCGCTGCGGTATTAAAAAACGGTAATTCACGACGGGTGATCTGCACGCTGAACAGTTCGGAACGGTATCAATGTGCCATCCTTCATTATGCTACCGATCTGCCCGTTATTTCCGTCAATAAAAAAGTACGCGATACGCTCGGCGTAACGTTTGGTATGAAGGTGGAAGTGGAATTGCAGCAGGATACCAGTGCCTACGGACTCCCGCTTCCGGCGGAACTGAAGGAAGTATTTCGTCAGGATCCGGAAGGGAAAAAATTATTCCACGCATTGACTCCGGGAAAACAGCGTACTCTAATATATATCGTCGGTAATGTGAATGACCTCAACAAAAAAATATTTCGATCGTTGGCGATACTTCGTCATTTAAAAGAAACCAAAGGAAAGATCGATTATAAAAAACTGGGCGTAGCACTGAAAGATCAGTTCGCAGTAAAACAACAGCCGGAGCGGTTCCAACTTTCCAGGAACAAAAAAGGAAAATTTTTGTCATGAAATGTGCGTATTGCGAAAGTGACATCACCGGAACGGAGTACATGGAATACGGGGGCTTGTACTTCTGCAATTCCATCCATCGGTATTCGTATAAAACAGCACAACAATCGGCTTCTATCAATCAGCGTGCCGCGCCTGTCGTATCGAATACATCGTTTATCACAACAAAATTATGGACCATCGCCGGCAGCGGTGCAGGATTGCTTTTAGGAGTGTATGCGGGGATTCACGTTCTTATTCCGTTTGTGTTGATGATTGCTGTGATATGGATATTGTATAAAACAAATACCGTTCTGATGGAAGCGAGAAGTATCATTGCGTTGTTATCGGCACAATTCGGATGGATGTTCATCGGCGCACTTTTAACGGAACAATGGAACCAAGTATACATTGATCTTTTCTTTATTGGCGGTGGAATGATGTGGCTTCTGATACGGTTTCACGCGATTCCGATTATCACACTGGTGCTGTTCCAGATTGGGGTACTCATCCTGAATATCAATTTGATTCTTCTAAAGGAAATTGGAACCGACGATCATCGGGCGTTAACAGTGCATATTGTGCTCCGCATCATGGTGCTTTTCGCACTAGGGTATGGCTTGTTCGCAATACGGAAACGATCCGCTTCCTGATCGCATTTTCTCGTTGAATTTCATCACAAAAATTCACTATTTCATACATGTATTTGCTGCAGTACGAATATCAAAGTTCTAATAACCGGTGACCCAGAAACAGGAACGAATGTCCCCATCGTTGAAGAAACTCCTCTTTGCAAAACAATTCAGATCTGTCGTCTCTGCAGTGGTAGGGATTACCGCAGCATATTTCATCGCCGCTTCGACACTCGGGAAAGTCGTTGAGCTGAATGCGTTGGATATCCAGTTCCGTATCGCACAGAATTCCCGTCAGCCGGACACGAACATTGTCATCCTCACCATCGATCAAAACAGTCTGCAGTATTTTAAACGGACAGCAAAGATCAGCTGGCCTTGGTCGCGCGATTTTTATGCACTTACGACCGACTATCTTACCGCTGCGGGCGCTAAAGCCGTAGTGTACGATTTCCAGTTTACCGAGCCGGACGAAGATCGGGCAAATTCTGTTGGAGCGTATAATGACAGTCTTTTTGCTGCCGCAATTCGTTCCGCAGGCAATGTGTATCTGGCGGCTATTTTAACGAAACAAGAGGAAGAAGATCAGCCTGGTGATCCGCTGGTGAAATTTCCCTCCATTGAATCGTTGGTCACTGAGACACATCGGTTCGAATTCGATAAATCTTATTCGCCGCTGGTGCAGTTCCAGGAAGCGGCGACAAGTATTGGAGTGGTTAATTTTGTGCCGGATGAAGACGGCGTGTGCCGACGGATTGCACTGCAGTATTCGTATCATGGAAACAGATTGTTTGCATTGTCGTATAATGTATATAAAGATTTGTTCGACAAATCCCATCCGATCGACACAAAGATCGAATCGCCATACTTGATATACTGGTATGGTAAAGGCGGACCGGATGGTGTGTTCAAATATTATTCGATTCATTCAGTTATTGTCTCCGCTTTTAAAGAACAGGCAGGGATGGAACCGGATGTACCCGCTTCCATTTTTAAGGATAAGATTGTGTTTATCGGCTCAAACGCACCGAGCCTATTCGATTTGAAAAACACGCCGTTCACCTATTTGGAACCGTATCCCGGAGTGGAAATCCATGCAACGGCGATGAGTAATTATCTGAAGAACGATTTTATCAGGGAAGTGCCATTTGTTTGGATTTTTGTGTTGAGTTTGCTGCTGGCGGCGTGTATCGCATTCAGTTCAAATTTTTACGAAAATATTGTTGTCAGTACCGGAATTATGCTTTCCATCTCGGCAGTATTATTTGTGATTGTAACACAATTGTTTCTTCGGGAATTGATCTGGGTGCAGACAGTATTTCCGCTTTTTTCGATCGTTCTGACGTATGTTATTTCTATCGGTTGGAATTTTGCAACCGAAGGCCGGAATAAAAGACAGATCCAACGCATCTTCGGACAGTTTGTCAATCCTCATGTGGTGAAACAACTCAGCGCAGATCCGGAACGGGTGGAATTAGGTGGGGAAGAGGTTGAAGCATCCATTATGTTCTCGGATATCGAAGGATTCACAAGCATCTCCGAATCCAAAAAACCGAAAGAGCTTGTCGCATTCCTTAATAATTATTTTTCCACAGCGAACGATATTTTTTTTAAGCACGACGGTACAATTGATAAGTTCATCGGCGATGCAGTGATGGTGCAGTTCGGCATTCCGTTGAAGAATCCGAATCACCGGTTGTTGGCGACCAGGGCGGCATATGAATTCTCCCGCGTGGTGTTCGAGATGACGAAGGAAGCAAGGGAAAAAGGGGAACCGGTGTTCTCTACCAGAATCGGTATCAATTCCGGATCGATGGTTGTCGGATATATCGGAGGTCGATCGAAAAAAGAATATACGGTAATCGGCGATACGGTGAATCTTGCATCCCGGCTAGAAGGAGTGAACAAATATTACGGCACCTCGTTGATGATCAGTGAATCGACAGCAACCGAACAAGTGACCGATGAATTTCTGCTTCGCGAAATAGACATTATGCGGGTGAAAGGAAAGAAACTTCCGATTAAAATTTTTGAAGTGGTCTGCACAAGGGTAGAAATCACCGAGCAGCGATTGAAAATGGTGCAGACATTCGAGGCAGGAGTAAAGTTATACCGGGAGCAGCATTGGAACGATGCAATTTCCATGTTCAAAACTGTGCTCAATCAGAAGTCGGATGATTTTGCTTCATCGATGTATATAGAACGCTGCGAAGTGTTCCGGAAGCACCCGCCGCCAAACAACTGGGACGGCGTATATGTGATGACATCAAAGTAGAAACACGCAGGCGACATACCAGCGCCTGTGTGAATACAATAGAAGGAGAAATTATGAGAAGCTTGTGGTTACTAACGGCAATGGTCGTGAGCCTGCAAATTATCGCTGCACAAAAAATACGTACAACACAGCCGACCAATTATCTGCGCGAGGGTCCGGCATCGTATTTTCAGATTATTGCAGCGCTGCCAGCGTCGGTTGAGGTGAGCAAGATGGAGAAAAAAGGAAGTTGGCTAAAGGTTAAAACCGAACAAAACGATCTCGGGTGGCTTTCTGAAAATAGTTTTGCGGAAAAATCCGGTACCAATGCGCGCGATGAAAATATTCTGAAGGGAAAGACAACCTCCCGCGCATCCCGCGCGGAATTAGCCGCCGCAGTGAAAGGGTTCGGAAAAAAATATGTCGACGGAAGTCAGACAGGAGAGGCAGAAATCAGCAAATATTCAGAGCCGGTTGTTTCTATGGATGAGATGGAATCGTTCGAGCATAGTTTCACGCTGGAACCGTTTCGCGGATATATGACTGTAGAAAAACCGTTCGATATTCGTTTTCATGAAGAAGGAATCGGACTCGGTATAGCTCAAAAAATAGCGGTACAAAAAGGAATCGTAGAAGATCCGCTCGCTCTGCGCTACATTAATAAGATTGGCAATCACCTGGCCAAATATACCAAAGCGTACGATCTGGGATTTCGGTTTTACATTTTGAAAGATCATCATGCAGGTGCTTTTGCAGTCCCCGGCGGATATATTTTTATTACTCAAGGTATGGTTCGTGCGTGTACGAACGAGGCCGAACTAGCATCGGTAATTGCACATGAGATGGTTCACGTGGCGCAGCGACATGGTGTGAAGGAATTGAAGAAAAGCGAAGCGAAGATTAAAGCTGAATCGGCGTTTGCGGAATTGGAAGATGAGACCGGGCCAATGGGGGAGGAAGAAAAAGAACTGGAAGAATACGCGGACAATGTCTATCAAAACCTGATCGCTCCGAGACTATTATCCTATGAAACGGATGCAGACCAATTGGCGATGACGTATTTAAAGAGAGCGGGGTATGATCCGACCTCGTTAGCCTCAGTGTTGCAGCGGATTCATGAGCCGTCTGCCTCGTCGCAGGATATTTTTGACGACACGTACATGAAGAAAGATGACATGAACGAACGAATTCTGAACGCACAGAAGTATATTCGCGAAGAGGGGTACCGTTCCCGGACGGATAGACAATTTGCCGACCGATTTCAATCGAACACTGTCGGCGTACGATAGGGTTAATGTACGTAATGAAGTTTCCCCCCAATCAAGTTCCAGTTTTCCGACGTGGCGCAAAAAATGCTGCCCGCCATTGATATCATGATGTTCCATATTATTACTTGCTCTTTTGAGGTGCTTATGAAATACTACTCACGTTTATTATTTATTATTGTACTCACCGCAAGTATCCTTACCGGACAATCAAAAAAACTCATCTGGAAAGCGGAATTGGAAGATAATGTTAAAAAAATACAACCGGTGCTGAACGGCAAATATCTGTTTTTGTCATCCGATGAATATGCTTGGTTATATGAAAATGCTACCGGGAAAAAAGTGTGGAATGTTGAAATTGACGAATATTCCGATAAAGCCATTCATACGGTGGTAAACGATACGTTGTATCTTGTGGCGAATGAAGATACACTGGTGTGTTACGACATGGTAAACAGATCGGTGCAGTGGAAACGGTGGTATAAAGGGATTGAGCAGAGTCAGTTTTCCGGTCTTGCGCAGGTTGATACACTGCTGATTGTTTCATACAGTACGCTCGATATCGGCATCAGTTTGAACGACGGAAACGAAGCATGGAGAACTCCTATTGAATATCAACGTTCGTTGATTGAAGCGGGAACCGTAAATTCGTTCCTGCTGCCGACGCTGCGCAAATATTTTGTTATCACAGAAAAAAATGATTGTGTATTGCTTTCCATGGATGATGGGAAAAAATTACTGTCGCTTCCACTCTCCGAACCGCACGGCGATCTGGTGAAGGGAAAACGCGCATGGTCATACATTTCCCCCGATCAGACTATTGCGGCATTCATTTTCGAAAAAAATTATATCGTCATCAACACTGTTCTCCAGAAATTGGTTGCCCAAATACCGGTGAAGGTTTCCGACCAATACAATCCTCTTATGCCGACGGCGGTTGGATGTGCGGTGATCGGCGAAGATAGAATTGTCCACCTGAACAGTATAACCGGAAAAGTGTCGCAGATACCTTCAAAAGTAGATGATCTGCGGAATATTATTGTGACACAAACAGATTCCGCAGCAATCATGATTGTTGGTCTGGAAGATAAGATTATCGGTTGGAATTTAGACATCGGGAAAATTGCCTGGCAAACGGCATTGAAATTCCAGCCGGCAAACGGTTTTTTGCATAAGTTTCTTGTGCAGGACTCCAACGACGTGATCGTAACTTATCTCGATCCCAGCAACGGTTTACGACTTTACATCATGAGCATCAATGCTCCGACCGGAAAGATTAATTATCGCACATTGATTGCTCATGCGGACGAATCACTGCAAAAACGGACACTACCAATTCCGGCGATCGGAAAATTTACCGGACCAGTGCTGCCGTCATTCGGATTTGAAGAAATCGGATTTGAATATCAGGTATCGGTGGAAAGTGAAAGTGCGGTGTTTGTTATTCGTACCGGCGCCGATATGCTGCTGCCCAATACGGAAAAACCGGGGGGGGAGGGATTTGTCCGAGTGGATATTACCAACGGACAGATTCTGTCGAAAAATTATATGAAGATTGCCGATGGTGTATCGTTTGACGGCGGACTTGCGTCGATTGCCAAAACGATGAAAACGGGGAATATGATTCTGTGCCCGGGTAATAAAAATCTTGTAGCGTTGGATGCCTCGAATGGTTCGATTCGATGGATGCTGATCGAACAGGATTTGAATGGCAGTTACATCTTCGATATGGCGATGATTGATACGGTATTGTTTGTGCGAACGGGAGGGTCCAAACAAGGATTTACGTACGACGCAAAGAAAGATAAAATAAGCAAAAAAATGCTATGGGAAGAGGATGATTATTTGTTACTTGCCGTGGATACGGCGACGGGAAAAGTATTGTGGAAAAGAGAATTTGAAGCGGATCCCGGACAAGTGTTCCATGGATATTCAATTTCCCAGTATGCCAAAGGTAATTCGAATTTGTTTTTTGCGGATGAAAAATTCTTGTATTCGTTATCGCTCAGCCCTGAGCGCAAAGGAATGCTCAGTTGGAAGTTTGAATTTTCTGACAGCGGAGTTGGATCGATGGATTATGAAGATCTCTTCCAGCGATCAACATCCTGGAATAACGAAAAACTATTGACGGCAGATTGGATTGAAGACAGTGCTTTTCAGATAAAAAAATCCGTCATCGCCGGTGAATCTTTTACGATTTCGCTTTCCAGGATATTGCACGTGGAATACCACCGGCAGGCAGACCGATTACTGCTTTTCGGTGATGACGGCATCGCATCGGTGAATGCGTCGACAGGACGAAGGAATTGGCACTATGAATGGGATTACGATGCTGCCACCATCCACCAACGACCGGTTCAATTGAACGGTCACATTTTTTACATTATGGATGGCTATGCCGTCGTCGTGAATACGGAAAGCGGTAAGGTAGTGTCGACAACGAAGATTGACAGCGAAAGCGCCGTTGTTATTATGCCGGATAATTCATCGGTACTGGTGGTGGATTCCGATGAAGTGACCGGTATTGTTATTCCTTAACTGTGGAGGTGCCAATGGTTATCCATCGATTTTTTTTTGCCGCTGTTTTTTCGGCGGTTGTCATCTCCTCTGCGCAGGATACTTCACAGACCACCGACTATGAGAAATTTCTGAACGATCAGGAACTGGGAGTTCGGCAGGAGGAGGAATCGTTCCGTCAGTATTCCACTGAAGTAACGAAGCAGTTCGATGCGTACTCGAAAGAACAGGAGCGTCTGTTCAGGGAGTATACCGGACAGATCGAAAAAAAGTGGGGAAAAAAAGAGAGTAAAATAAGCACGAAAGAAGTGTACGTTTCGTACGAGCCCGATTTTTCTTCCAGACGGTCGATTAACTTCGAGAATGGGAGTGCTGTGGTGGAAGTGTTGGTGACGGAAACGGAAGCGAAGAATACTGCGGCGGTTCGTGGAAAATTGAAGGAAGAGATTGCCCGGCTGGCTGTCGCCAAAGGGGGGACCGATCCGTTGGAAGTGAAGAATCACATCACGCCCGAACAGAAACCGATTGTCTCCGGACAACTTGCAAAAGCAGATGGGTCGCCTGTTACCGAGCGGAATGCATCGCAATTTGCGGAAGAGACAATAAAAAAAGCGGAAGTAACGCAGCAACTGGTAACAGGAAAAGACGGTATCAAACGTGTCGTGATCGGCGTGCAGATGCCACTTGTTCCGGATCATGTTAAAAAACGTGCTGCTGAGTTCCGTGAAAATGTCCGGAGGGAATCGGAACACTTCGGCATCGATATCACGCTCGTCTATGCTATTATGCATACGGAAAGTTACTTTAATCCCAAAGCCCGGTCGCCCGTTCCAGCATTCGGGTTGATGCAGTTAGTGCCGAAGTCCGGCGCGCGCGACGCATTTTTCTTTGCACATAAAAAGGATTCACTGGTGACGGGAGAATTTCTGTTTATCCCCGACAATAACATCGCATTGGGCACGGCATATTTAACGAAATTGCTCACGGTAGAATTTCGCGGTGTGAAAGATCCGAAGAGCAGAATCTATTGTGTGATCTCGGCATATAATACTGGTCCGGGAAATGTTGCCAAAGCATTTACCGGGAAACGGAATGTAAACCAGGCGCTTCCAAAGATTAATGATATGACTTCCGAGCAGGTGTTTGCTCATTTGCGAACCAACCTTCCGTTTGAAGAAACACGGTCGTATGTTGCAAAGGTTAGCGAACGGATGGGGCTTTATAACGAATGGAGTAAATAACGGCGAAACTGAATCATTCGGCAAATCTCTTTTTATGAATCCATTTAATCTCATGTCTATGAAACAATGTACGCTTCTACTGTTCATGCTCACGTTTGCATTCTCTCAGGGAGAACAACCGGCGTGGGTGGAAAAACGCCCTAACACTGCAGGATATTACCACGGGATAGGCGTAGTGCCGAAATCGGGAAGTGCCAATGAATACTTGCAACGTGCAAAGGATGCCGCTCTTAACGACATTGCGCAACAGATTGTCGTTTCGATTGATGCATCGCAAAAAAGTAACGTAAGCGAAAAACTCGGTGAGTACAGCGAAGAGTACCAATCTGCTGTACAGACTTCGACCAAGGCAGATCTGGAGGGCGTGGAAGCTGTCGATACATGGGATGGGGGAGATCAATATTGGGTGTATCATCGTCTTTCCATCGCGGAATACAAACGGATGCAGGCGGAGAAATTACGCAAAGCCACGTCGCTGGCGCTAGATTTTTTTACCAAAGCAAAAGCGGCGGAAAAAGCAAACAACACGGGCGAAGCGCTGCAATCATATGTTCAATCCCTTGCTGCGGTGGAAAAATTTCTCGGCGAGACGATGGAAGTCCAATTCGGCACGGGGAAAATCTTTTTAATAAACGAGTTATTCTCCTCACTCCAGTCTGTACTGAATACCGTCGAACTAAAGGCAAAAAATGGAAAAGTAGATGCACAGGTCGGCAAACCGCTTCGTTCTCCGCTGGAAGTAATGGTAACCAATACCGCAACAGCATCCGTCGTGCAAAATTTTCCCGTGCGGTTTTCTTTCATTCGCGGATCGGGTGATATTATTCCCATTAGTCGATCGGACAAAAGCGGCATCGCCTCCACACAGATTGCCAAAGTGGCGGCAACGGACAAACTGCAACTGGTAAAAGCCGAAGCGGATCCCGCCGCATTGCTGGGTGAGAACGGTTCGCCGCTTATCGTTGCGCTGATGAAGAGTTTCACACTGCCAATGACCCGCTTCACCATGAACGTAGTTTCGCTTACCATTGTCTTCGAGACAGAAGAGTCGCTACTTGGTCATCCGCTGAAACTACCGCGCATCGAACCGCTTCTGAAAAATACGCTTTCCACACAGGGATTTTCGTTTGTCGATGACGCATCGAAAGCCAACGTTCTCATCTCGGTGAAAGCGAACGGCAGAGATGGCGGTGAATACAGCGGATTGTATACTGTGTATGTGGATGCAAACATTTCGGTGACTGATCTGAATTCTGGAGAGGAAGTGTATAAAACATCATATAACAATGTGAAAGGAGTCAGCATCAATTCCGATAAGGCCGGCATGAAGGCGTATGATGAAATCGCGGCGGATCTGCAAAAGAAAGTGATCCCGAAAATTCTGGAACAGATCAAAAAATAATGGAACTGACTCTTTTCGGACTGGCAATTGCTCCCGGCGCCGCCATTGCGGTGTATGTGTATTTTCGGGATAAGTATGAGAAGGAACCGTTGTCTCTTCTGCTGAAAACGTTCGCCGCAGGTTTGTTCATTGTTCTTCCTGCTGCATTGACGGAACAGTTGCTCTTTTCGGTGTTTCCACTGCCGAATACAATAGTGGTGAACACTGCTGTGAATAATTTCCTTTTTGTCGGACTCACGGAAGAATTGTGGAAATTTTTCTGCCTATATATGGTTGCCTATTCCAGGGCTGACTTCAATGAACCGTTTGATGGAATTATGTACGCCGTCATGGTCTCGATGGGGTTCGCCACAGCGGAAAATCTATTGTATGTAATGAATGGAGGCATGGAAGTGGCAGTGGCAAGAATTTTTACCGCCGTTCCTGCGCATGCCACCTTTGCGGTGTTGATGGGGTACTTTGTGGGGTTGGCAAAATTCAGGAATCATCATCCGCCGTACTTGCTGCTGGGAATAGGAATGGCGACCATATTCCATGGAGCGTATGATTTTTTTCTATCCATCGACAATATTCAATTAATTGCACTCGGTGCCCTGGCATCACTGATTACCGGAATCATTCTTTCGTTTCGGGCGATGAAAATCCTGAACGAACACTCGCCGTTCCGATATACCACTATCGTGCTCAGGAAAAAGACTACGGAACCGTTATGAAAACTCTCTTTTTCACTTTTAGTATTTGTTCATTCACACTAATTGCCCAGATTACCACAAAGTCCGCGGATGTTTTTGAAGAATTGGAAACAGGAAATCTTACACTGCACATCACGAATGCTGTGAACGGGAAACCAGTTGTTGGTGCCGATATAACGATAGAAAAAACCGGTGAATTTGTTTCCGATGACGAGGGGAAAGTGATTTTTCCGGCACAGGATGAGGATGGAGTGCTGAAGGTGACCATCCGAGCGGACGGATACATTCCGACTGATTACCCGATTGAAATTATGGCAGGAACATTGTTCTTTAATCATATTTCCATCTCACCAATGATGGACATCAAATTTGTCCGTATCGTTCTAGATTGGGATAAAGAACCTCGCGACTTGGATGCACATTTCGTCAAGTCCGGAAACAACGGATATCATATATCGTACAGGAATATGAAAGTGTTATCGGACGGAAGCGGAATGCTGGATATAGATGCTATGAAGGGGTATGGACCAGAAACGATTACCGTTAATGAAGTCTCGACGAAATCCGAGTATGAGTATTTTATCAACGATTTTTCTTATCAGAACATGACAAATTCAACAGCATTGTCCGAATCCAAAGCGACGGTGAAAGTGTATGGGGAGGGGAAATTGTTGAAAGTGATTCAGGTACCGCGAAAAAAAGAGGGTACGATCTGGAACGTCTTAAAAATAGAGCAGGGACAGATACGTGAGGTGAATCAACTTGGGAACAGTAATTAATTCGTTGTTCTTTCTTTTCTTTCTGAAACTCTCTATATTCAAACATTCTTGTTACGACATTGTAATTCACGCGTATATAGTTACCACAATCAAACAATAGGAGGTTTTATGCAGATTCTGAGATCGTTATTCGCAGCAGCCTTAGCGGCGGTGTTGCTCATCGGGTGCGGCGGCAGTGAACCGTTACAAAAAACAGATACCGGTGATGTTCCGGATTGGTATATGAATCCCCCGTCTGATCCAAACTACTTGCATTCGGTCAACACATCCACATCCAAAGACATGCAGACTGCTGTTGATAAAGCAACACAGGCAGCACGAACGGAACTTGGCAGACAAGTGGAAGTGAAGATTAATGCATTGCAGAAACGATTCACGGAAGAGACCGGCATTGGTGACGATGCTCAGCTGCTCGATCAGTTTACTCAGGCATCGAAGACCGTTGTCTCAACCAGTTTAAGTGGTTCCAAAGAAAAACAGAAAAAGATCGTAAAGGACGGTAGCAACTGGCGTGCGTACGTGTTGGTGGAATATCCGCTTGGCGCTGCCCAGGAAGCACTTCGCGAACAAATTAAAAAGAATGAACAATTGTACACTCGATTCCGTGCTTCCCAGTCGTATAAAGAATTGGATGAAGAAGTGCAGAAATACGAAGATTCTAAAAAAGGACAATAAGCTTTACTGTCGCAGTATCATAACGCCATCGGGATATTCCTGATGGCGTTGATGTTTTTAGGGGGGAGTATTCATGAGAAGTGTATTTATTTTTCTCGCATTGGTTATCACCGTCAATGCCCAGCAATATCCGCAATGGTTTCTGGATCAGGATCGGGTGAACTGCGGAATCAAGATCGTTACCGTCATGCGGTCACCTTCATTGTATAAGGATTCGGCTATTGCCCTTGCGTTCAGAACCGGCTGCGATCAGTTGGCAAAATATACCGCCGTGAAAGTGCGCGGCGGTCAAGCGTTTTGGACCACCGAAGCAGGCGTTCATTCCATGGGGGCGCAGTATACAGAACTGTACGACTCATTGTTAACAGACCGGTACCAGTCATCTTTAAAAGTAATTGATGCATTTGTTGATTTGCAAAAGACCATCGTTCTGTCCGGAGATCCGTTATCCTGTACTCCCGATGAGGATACGAAGAAGATCGTTTCTGTAGCACAGATTGCGCAGCCGGATTGGGTGGAGAAACTTCCGAATGACCAGCAGTATTACTTTGGCGTTGGGACGTCGGAAGAATATTATTATGAATCCAGTTCCTGGCAGCGCGCCGAACATAATGCATTTATGGCTCTTGTGCGGACTTCACACAGTACCGTAGTCTCGTTGCAGAAAAAATCGATCGTTGAGTCGCAAGATCTCTTTAATGAGGATGTGGATGTACTGCTGAAGAATGTGGAGATTGTCTCCCGATGGCGCGACATACAAAAGAAGGTATTCTATGTTCTTGCCCGTACCAAGCGGTAATCTGTACGCGAAACCTCCGTCCAAACAAATAACGGATACACTGATCCGCATTTTTTAAACCCCTTGTCAAGATTGCAACTACACATCAAGAAACCTCGATAGGGGTGCATCTCTAATAATCTCTACAATCCTCATGTAACCAACGCGGTGCCACAGCGTATTACAAAGCACTATGGCACCCAGCGTACGATTCTTCCGTTGTATAACCATCCTGGCATCCTTCTGTGAATGTATGCTCTTGGCCAGCCCGAAACTAATCACCACTCCGTTTGGCTTTGTGGAAGCGGACATATCGTACTCTTCGTTGCAAAAGAACTCAATGGATCTTTACATCCCACACCAATTGGATTTTTCCGCAATCGTTTCAGACCAGGTTGAAAGTCCGTTGTCGGAATCCAGTGAAGCGCGGAAACACATTCCGGTGATTTTGTTTATTCACGGCGGCAGTTTCGTTGCGGGGGATAGGAAGGAATATCCGTATGCACAGATCGGCGAAGCGTTTCAACAACGAGGGATTATTTGTGCTGTAATGAGCTACCGGCTGATGAAGGATTCCGTTTGGCCGGCACAACCGCGCGATGTAGCACGTGCTGTGCGTTGGTTGAAAGAGAATATCGGTGAATACGGAGGTGATTCGGAAAAAATCTTCGTCGTCGGACATAGTGCCGGTGGGCACCTTGCCGCACTTATCTCGACCGATTCCACATATCTGAATGAAGCGGGATTATCCTTAACGGATATCTCCGGTACGGTTGCGATAGGAGCAATGATGAGTGACGGAGGGAGCCTGTCGGCATTGACACCGTCCGATGAACACCGCTTATTTCATTCCGATTGGTTCTTCAAGATTTTCGGTTCAAAACAAAATTTCATCAACAGCCTTCCTCTCCGTCATGTCAATCCGTTTATGCCGCGCATGTTGATACTGCTTGCCGATTCGGAATTGAACGATCCTCCTAAGGAACAAACCGTGAAGGAGTTTATCGCTCTCGCCCAGCGTTGTCGATCCGATGTTCAATATCAGATCCTTGAAAATCGTACACACATGGGAACGGTTGAACGTATGGCCAATCCTTCCGATCCCGCAATACAATCGATCGTTGCATTTATTTCAACGCGATAATCTATTCTTCCACACAGTTTCGCGGAACCGCCCGGCGTCGACAAGTCCATTTCACACGATGTAATGTACGATGGAGTAAAAAAACAGTGAAGAAAAGTATTAATACAAAATTGAATTTTTCGTACTCAAAGATGTTATTGTCCGTTAATCGGATATTTAGAAAATGTTAATGTATAAGAGAATCTTAATGACTTCGTTACAGCACTCTAACGATTGATTCCTTGCGTCATTCATAGTGGTTCAGTAGATTACCCATAGAAATTAAACCGCGAAGTGAGTTATGGGATCATCAAAAATAATAATGCTATCTGGAGTGTACCTGATCCTTGGGTTTTACACCGTTAGCTTCTATCAGGCAGAGCGGACGAACAGTATCACCGTTGAAGCGGTGGCAAATACTGTTCAGGCCGAACAGCTTGCTCGAACGGGGATCTCGTTGGCACTGTCAAAAATGGGGGACAAATACTCTACCCCGAATTTTTCCGAGAACGTTACTATGTCCGGCGGAACAATTGAATATTCGGCGGTACGGTTGGGTTCGCAATCAACAATTACTTCCACAGCAACGTTTAACAGCAGGGAAATTTCTATGACTGCCCTGTTTACGTTCGACCGCGGGCGCTGGAGGATTACCAGAATCTACGCAGTTCCGACAGCAGAAATTGTTGGTTAGTACACCTCCTGTTATTTTGTTTTTTGCCTTTTAAAATTTACCGTACTCTGTACAGAGCATCACAGAGTCACAGTTCGCTTTCCGCAGCCTATTTTGCCGAAATACTGCATATTCACCCTCTTCCATACTGTTCCATCCGTTTACCGTCCTTGTCTCTGTTCTTTCGCATGAATAATTGTTGAAAGCGACGCCGGATTTTTCTACCTTCATGCTAACGCAGTGTACAGAGCCTCGCGGATTGATCGAATGACTGACCAGCTGGAAAAAAAACGGATTCTGATTGTCGATGATTCGGAAGGTATCCGTCTCATGGTGGCAACCTTGCTTTCTTCCTCGGGATATGAAATTGCCGCCGCGGAAAACGGAGAGGAGTGCCTTGCCACAGTAACAACATTTCATCCCGATCTGATTCTTCTCGATATTATGATGCCGCTCATTCACGGTATCGATGTTTTAAAACAACTCAAATCGGATACCGCAACCTCGCATATCGGTGTGATCATGTGCTCGGGAAAAGATTTTAAACCCGACAAGGATCTGACAATCCGCCATGGAGCTTATGCGTTCATTACCAAACCATTTTCGTTCGACGAACTGCTGACCACCATTGAGGGATATTTTTCCGGAGAGGGTTCTCCGGCAACACTATTGCCGCCAGTTACTGCCCGCGTGCATGAATTCTCTTCAATCATTGAGCCAACCACGCCCTATATCCGCTTCTGGGGTACCCGGGGTTCGATCCCGGTCAGCGGACCTGCATTTATTCATCATGGCGGCAATACGCCGTGCCTTGAAATTAACGTGGACGGGATGACCGTAGTAGTTGATGCCGGCACGGGTATTAGAGAACTCGGCGTGAAGTTGAAAGAGGAACATCCGCGTCCACTGCACCTGTTTATCGGTCATACCCATTGGGACCATATCCAGGGATTTCCATTCTTTGTACCGGCGTATCTTCCGGGAACATCTCTTACGGTGTACGGTGCTTCAGGATTTGGAAAGGACCTTCGTTCCATCTTCAGCGGACAGCTTGACTCCGATTATTTTCCCGTTCAATTGCAGGATTTATCCAGTTCCATCCTGTTCAACGATCTGAAGGATAATCCCGTTATTGTAGGTAATTTTCAGATGCATTGGTGTTACGTACACCATCAGGGTGCGGCTGTAGGATTTAAATTCGCTCTCGGCGGAAAAACAATCGTCTATATGACGGATAATGAATTCCTGAAAGGATATCTTGGAGCTCCAGATCCAGCATTGATCTCACATGAGATGAAGGTGGTGTACCGAGAACTGATCGATTTTATTACCGGTGCAGATGTTCTGATTGCTGAAGCGCAGTATATGGACGATGAATATCCATTTAAGATTGGTTGGGGACATACGTCGCTGACTAATGGCTGCCTGTTGTGCAAATTGGCGAAGGTGAAACAATGGATTATTACGCACCACGATCCGATGCATTCAGACGAATTTCTGGAGAAAAAACTCGCGAAGACCAAAGAGGTTCTTGAATCCATTAGCTACCAAATTCCCGTCTCGCTTGCGGCCGACGGAATGATCGAATATTTTTAACTCCTTCTATCACCACACCCGCAGAGCATCGAAGCGTCTGCTGAATCCGCTGTAATTGTTGCTGCGGCAAAAATAATTATGGAACAATTTTTCGATCTCCTTTTAACCAACGAACTGTATATGCTGATCGCCGCCTGTCTGGTGATCGCCATAGTCTTTTCCATCATCAAAAAGATTATAAAATTGCTTTTTTATTCGTTTATTGCTCTCGTTGCTTTCATCGGTTATATCCTGTATACCGGTTCCACTGTCCGCGAGATCACCGATCCCATACAACAGGGGGTAGAAAAAACGAAAAAATCGTTGCAGGAGAATAAAGAATTGCAGGACGCGAAGAAGAAGATCGAAAAAGAAATAAAGAAATAGCGACATCTTAAAAATCTCATCTCGCTGTCATTTTTGAGAAGCGCCTGCCGGCGGTCAAGCGGGGGAAATCTTGTGTTTCCACGCAAATGGAAGCACACGATTCTTCTTGAAGCGAATGTGTTTAGAATGAAAAAGGACAACCTATTTTTCAACACTTTTAAATAATTGATCCGGCCTTCACACTCTCACCGCAATCTTCCGTTGTAATCAAAATACGTTGCAATGTACCGTTGATCTAAAAAATATCCAGAGCATTTCTGTGGATATTCCACCTGCGCGCAACCACATCCGAACAATATTATCGTTTCGCAATGAAGATCTTTTCCTCTGTTGTGGTCATCTATCTCTTCTTTCATGCACACCCTTGAAATTTCACAAAAAACACTCTTTCCAAGAAAAAAATTACCGTATATACGTGATTGCGCTGTGTTAATCAATTTGGTACATAGTATAGACAGTTTATCTTGGGGTGTGCATATGGTTATTAAAATTATTTCAATGATCGTTTTGATGAGTTTAATATTATTGATAGATCTGCGATTCTTTTTCCCGGTGGCAATCATTATTCTTTTTATTCTGCAATCAATGGAAAAAGACCTTCACAAAAAAGATGAAAAAGAACCTTTCCATCTTAAGCATGAGATTTCGCCTGGAGAGTGAAGCGCGCGGGCAAGAAAAAAATGATTCTGCAATACTATCAATTGAGAATAAACGAGACGAGGTAACATAAAAAAGGAGCCCCCATCATTGGGCTCCTTTTCTTCAAAAAGAAGTCAGTTTATTCTTATTGTGATTTACTGCTTAACGACACTGCAACAGTGGTAACTCTTTCAACGCGGCACGAAACGCACCTGGGCTTGTTTTAACGACCTACACCGTTGCTCTGCCGCTGCGGCGGATATTTCTCTTATCGTATCAGCATCATTTTCTTTGTTTGTGTAAACCGGAGTTCTCCGGTTAACGGATCTCGTACGGTGACTCGGTAGAAATACACCCCCGAAGAATGACCTCCTGCATTCCATACTTCTTGATGGAATCCTGCCGGCATTTGCTTTAAAGGAATGGAATACACCGATTGTCCGAGCACGGTAAAGATCTCCAGCGTTACATTCGCCTGTTGCGGTAACGCATAGGAGATGAGTGTAGCAGGATTAAACGG
>JALNZH010000217.1 GCA_023229405.1 Bacteroidota bacterium | reverse complement strand
ATTGAGGCGGCACTTGAAAAGAAAGATTTCAAAAAGCTTACTGAGTTTTTAGAGCTTGCCGATAAATATGAAGTAAGGAAATCGATTCGTTTTAAAGCATGGTTAGAAACTGGGTTGTACTACCAACGAGAAGGGCATCATTCTGATTCTGTTGTGGCGCTGAGTGTAGCTCGTGTTTATCAGCCAGCCAATATTAAAGTGCTTAACGGTCTTTTTACCAGTCTGAATGAATTTATATCCGAGTTCAGAGATCGTTTCTCAACAGAGGACTTGGTTGCGATATCAGAACAGGTTCGTTCTCTTTTGGAATACTACAATGCTGAGAAGCTGTGGAATTCTCCTTCGATTCAGCAGGGGAGACAGATATACAGGCGGATCAATTATTTAAAAATCGATTCAACGTCGGCAGTAGAAACGCCTGCATCGCATAAGGTTGACCGTATAGTAAAAGCGTTACGTGAAAACGTCACAATGGACGAAGTTGCAGCAGATTATGCGAGGATTATGGCACCAGTGTTTCTTGAACTACTAGCAAAGGATATTGACGAAGGACGAAAAATAAAAAAGAAAAAATCCAAAAAGAAAAAACTTCAAGATCCACCCGAAGGACAAGAAAAGGAAAAAAAGAAATAACTATTGAACTTTGACCTGGTTAGGTTTCAAGGTATTCATAATTTTTGTTATCCAAGCACGGCTCACTCCTAAATGCCGTGATAATTCAGCTTGGTTATTGACCAAACCGCTTTGAATTAGTTCTTGATATTTCGTAGCTAGCGCTTTTCGATCTAAGACAATGTGCTTCAATCGTGAAGGAGTCTGGGCCGGATAGATGAATCTTCGTGTTAACCGTGTGACATCCTCATCGTTCAAATCGAGGTACTTTTTCACCTCATTAGGATCAACAGCCAATATTCTTTCGCCATATCTCGTTTTATGTTGAAATACTGGCAAATTCAAGGTAAAATGTTTCGAACTGTTGGCTGTATCGGGGAGCCAAAAGACCCAATGACTCGAACCTGAGTCATTGAGTTAACATAGCTAACACAAGCGCCCACGTGATAAACCTGGGCGCTGCCGTTTAGATCCTTTTTTCCCGCTCTCTGTTATTTTGGAGTCTGAACATTTCTTTAATTTTTCCCTCGCTTTGTATCCTTCTATTAAAATAATAGTTATTGAAGGCGCTCTTAAAAATCCTAACGTTCGTCAATGAACTTTGAATTTATTGCATATTGCTGGTCAAATTCATAAGCCGAACTTATTCCTACTTTTTTCTGCCGATGAGACGCGATACTTTTGACTCGGGAGGAATGTCTAATCGATAACCCATCTTTCGATATGTGGTGACCCGTTTTCTGAACATCGTGACGCCGAGCCCGAGTGAGGTATCGACATAATCGTATATCCGAACATCGGTTTTCCCTTTGCTCTCTCTATGCAGCCTTCCGGCATACTGGATCAATCGTCCTTTGAATGACAACGGCATGGCAAGAAAAAGTGTGCAAAGACCAGGCAGGTCGAATCCTTCGCCGATGAGCGATCCGGTGGATAATAAAAATGGTTGTTGACCGAGACGACGCATTTCTATCACTGTGGAAAGGGTGTGCAGTCTTTTCTTTTTCCCCATATCACTTGTCAGTAAAAACCCTGTTTCACCATCGGCACGGACAAATTTGTTGATCTCAGCAAGCAGCAACTCGAGATGATCCCGACGATCAGATAAAATTAACGGGAAACGCCCCTCTTTCAGCGCATCTGTTACATCGTGGGCGACAAGTGAGAGCCTTGTTGTATCGTGCACAAGTTGCTCCCAAATATGGTGTAAAGCAGGCTGCTGTGAATCATCGTCTGATACGGTGAAGTTTGTCTCGCGCACGACCACGCTTCTCTCAATCAGGCTCTGCCCTACGTCTTCAGACATCGTATATCGAATCGGCCCGCATTGCATATGGATGATTTTTTCGAGTCCATCTTTCCGATATGGTGTTGCCGTTAATCCGAGAAAATACCTAGCGGAAATTTTATTGATAACGGATTCGAATGAAACAGCCGGGACATGATGACATTCATCGATAATAATTAAACCATAGTCTGAGAGAATGAAATCCCGATCTTTCACTTTCGATACTGTCTGGATCATTCCTATGTCGACGATTCCTTTCCGTCTCTTGCCGTTCACATCGAACAACCCAATTTGTTTTTTCTTGAGGTCCGTAAATTGGAGGAGCTGAGCTTTCCATTGATCGGCTAGTTGCTTTCGATGTACCAATATCAGTGTAGGAACTTGACGATTCGTGATGACTGCACAGCCCAACACTGTTTTCCCCGATCCTGGGGCCGCAACTAGGACACCAGATTCAGCGGCAAGGAGCTCTTTGCACGCCTGATCCTGCTGGGGTGTAAGGGTTCCGGAAAATGCAACAGAGATGTGCGGATAGATTTTGCGATGATCATTAATAGAGACTGTGGCTCCATACTTCAACGCTGCTGCTGAACATTGTTCGAGAAGACCCCGCGGAAGAACTATTGATTTGCCATCTTCCGACAGTGAAGCACAACAAATATATCGCGGTGTGTTCCAGGTCGAGAATCGGAGGCGCTGCAATTCGAAAAATTTAGGATTGGCAAATGTTGCAGTCCTCTTGAATGCTGATATCAGTGCGGAAGGTATATTCGCAATGGAGATCGAGAGGTGGAGGGAGAGTTCAAATGAGATCTCTCCTGAAAAGATGGTTTTATCAATTTTCGAATCATACTGCAACGTTGATTCTGCTGCCAGAAGTGCGGCGTCCATCGTTTCATCTATTGGCAAGGAATAAATTACTGGTAGATGTCGGAAAAGTAATTCTTTTACCTCTGAACCTGAAAGGAGTTTAATGGTTGAGAGAAATTCCCATTGATCGTCAAAAGGTTCCAATGTTTCATCAAGGAAAACGCTGTTCCCCTTTTTTCGGCACTCTCGTTGCAGCGGAAGGGCAATAAGATTGCCGAAACCGCCTTTTGGTAAAGTGTCTTGATTTGGAAAAAACCGATCGTAGCTTTCAAACCCCAGGAGATGATGCTGAGCAAGTGCATGAGTAAGAATGAGTGATCCAAGTTGTCTTGCAGAACTTGCCGGAATTGGCTCTGCGAAGAATATCCATAGATGCGCACCGTTGCCCGATCGTGACCGTTCGATATACAATTCAATACCAAGTTTCCGTGCGGCCGATTTAATGATTTCAACATCGGTCTTCCAAGAACTTTTATCGAAATCTATAGCGAGAAAGATACACGTATCATCAGTTCGTATTGCATATGTGCCAGCGGTGATTGTTCCCTCAAGATGCTGCCGGATTATCGACGTATCGAGGCGAATAAATTGATGGTTTATGCATTCACTGCATTTGACGGCAGGCTTTTCACAAATGCCCTTCACCCATTCCACTTTGCATGCAGGAGAATATCCCTTCTTCCCGTTTTGTTTGTTTTCCCACAACTTTGGGAACACATCCTCACGGCATGCAAACAACTTGTGAAAAAAAGCGATCCGTTCATCGGATGTAATGAGACGAGATTGTGTTGCACGTGTGCCATATTCCCGTTCTGTTTCTTCTGATGGAGAATCAGCATGTGGTGTCGGGTGACTAACACGTGCCTCGGCTTGCTCAGCTGCAATCAGAATATCCAGCTCCTCATGTAACGCTTGTTGTTCACGTTCAAGTGCAGCAAGACGCGACTGAATTTCTATCTTTCTGGATACAGGCGGTTTATCCTTTGGCATATGATCGTTCCGCGAAAAATCACAATTCTCGACAATTGTCTCACTTCTGCCGCTTTAATTTTTGAAAAGGGAGCGGTATCCCACACGGAAAATGTTCAAGAACGGGAGGCTCCGCAGTTTACAATTGTGAGCAGAAATCATTTTTAAGACCGCTTCTATCAAAGACCTGCTGTAAAAAGCATTATTGAAATCTTACGATCTGAAAATTAATTCTAAGTTGAGCATACAGATTCTTCATGTCTATCCCTGGCGCTCCCATAGCTGCTAACATTGCAGTCTCGGGAAGCTCCAGATGGACCGTTTCCATAAATGTATTAAAGTCACCGCCAATTGAATCTGGTAACTCATAACGTGTATCTGCTGTGAGAAGAGCTCCAAGACGGAAGATATCTGTTTTGTGCTTTTTAATATCATCGTCATCTATTTTTTCGCCTCGTGATTTTCGTTCTGTTAAATCAAGGTAAGCCTTCGCTTTTAAGCAAATGAGTGCGTTAATATCTGCCCGATGAAGATCTTCAACAATTGAACTATTTGCAATTGTATATGAATAGTAAGTCTCATCCATTAAAATTGCAGAGAGACTTGCATCTGTCTTATCGATATCAATATGTAATAACCGTGATGAATATTCGCCGTCGATAGAATCTGGAATACTCGAAAACAACTCTATTTGCCGGGGATAGTCTTTTTCGGCAGGGTTAGTAAAACGATAATATTTCCGCTCTTTCGAATCTTTTTGTAACGATTTGTATTTGCCTGCTTTTAAGAAATCCCATAGGGAACCTACAAATGACGTAGAAAGATTCTCGATTACCAAAATTATGTCGATATCTTTAGTCGCGCGTGGAGTAAAACCCTCTCCGCTCAAGAGGATATCGCAAGCAGTGCCTCCAATAATGACATAGTTGTCTTTAAAGGCGGCGAAATGCTGACGAAACTTTTCCAATCCTACCATAGAATATCTCTAAGAAGATTTTTCAATTCCTTATTTACGCGCTCATCATTTTCCCCAAGCAATGTGAGATATAGGGATAATGGATCAACAAAATTACTATTGGCGATTTGGTCGGTTAACAACCCAGGATTATATTTCCAGAGTTCAAGTTCAATCTCGTCATCCATATTATCGCGATGGTTCACATCTACATATTTAGGCAATTCAGCAAATTGTTTTTTTTCTACCGCAATAAAGAGACGATCTCCCTCGGCAATATTTGTGTAATGGGCTAATGCAGAAATATTGGTTCGGTATACAGATAATTCCTGTGGCACAGTGTTGAGTTGTAAAGTCGTTCTGATCGGATTGATTAAAAATGGTTGAGCACGGTCCCAAAGCTCTCTTCGAGCACCTTCAAAACGGATATGTTTTCCTTTGCTTCCAACAATCTTACAAAGGTCAAATCTCTGCAAATCAGCGATAGCGTTTGTTATTGCCATAGGTGTATAGCGAAGTTCATTCGCCAACTGCTGAAATGTTAATTCCTCCATACGGTTGTTTTTTCTTAATATCCAATAGAATAAAACAACTTGAGCGGATGGCAAAAGTTTTTTGATTGTTCTGTCTTGTGTCTTGTATTGTTCTTTAAGATCCATCATTAAATCCGGAAGAAACAGCTGTTTGCCAGGTACAATAAAATTGACTTTGCTACCCACCAATTTGTTTCGTAGAACTGCAGAAACGTCCTTCAGTAAAAATGCAATTGGTAATATGAATATCTTTCTTAGATTGGCTAGGTGAATCTGTAATTGCCTCATCGGAGGCATTTGACTCTTTTTTAGTTCTGCTAACAGAAGATCCTGATTCATGAATCTAAGCAACTGGAATCGGAATATTTCCCTCAGATAAAAAGGCAATTTGTCCAGTTTATCATTCGGAACATTCTCCAGCTTTGAATCTTCCCCAACCGTATTTTTCAAGTATTTTATAAGTTCGTCCACTCTTCCCTCGACAATAAAGATATATATAGCACAATAAAGTTACATACTTTATTATCTAAAAACAACTTTATTATGTTAAAATTCAATAGGTTAACAGAATATTGTCAAAATTGATGTATCTGATACTAAATCACTCATATTTGTTCATCAATCAGCAAATTTTATGGATAACTATGCTAAAATTACCAATTGAGTCGAAAACAGCCATCGAGCAACTCTTCACTTCCGCCGTTGACATTATTAAAATCACAGACATTGAATTTCTTATTCGATCCAATAGGAAGTTGCCAGGTATTAAAAACTCACTCAAAATAGAAGATGTTGTTACCTTTATAACTGAAAAACGGCTATATCGACGACTGGTTTTCAAGTTTCCGAGTAAGACTGAAATACGGTATGCCCGTCCTTCTCAATTCACTTATGAAGTGATTTTGACTCTACGACCGAATAGCTATTTTACTCATTTAAACGCTCTGTTTCTCCACGGACTATCCGATAATTCTGACAATAGAATTTATCTTAATTGGGAGCAAAAAAGTAAATCGGTACTGTCTTCGAAGCTTACACAAGACGGAATAATAAATGCCTTTTCAAGACCTCAAAGAATACCCAAGCAAGGTAAAGCATCAATAGATGGTTACGATGTATTTATTCTTAACGGGAAACAGACAGAACAACTTGGCGTGATGTAAATTGTTAATGATCAATTGGGAGCTGTGAGAGTTACAGATGTAGAAAGAACATTGATCGATTCTACTGTGAGGCCTGAGTACGCAGGTGGTGTAAAGACCGTTCTTGAATCCTTTAAAATCGCAAAACAACGGAAAAAGATTTCAGAATCGAAAATAGTTTCGTATTTGAAGTCACTTTGCTTTATCTATCCCTATCATCAAGCAATTGGATTCTATATGGAACGATGTTAAATATATAGCAAAAAAAAC
>JALNZH010000216.1 GCA_023229405.1 Bacteroidota bacterium | reverse complement strand
TATATCGGAAGCGTTTCTGAAAAAAAAGTTTTCCCCCACTCCGTGCTGAAGATGGCAATACCAGCGATATTGAATATATAAATATCCGCAACGAGGTCCACATTGATCCCTCGGTACTGATCCGCTTCAACAATTTCATTCATTACCTGATATGCAGTCGTCGTTACACCAGACCAAAGGTACGGAAGGGGAATATTGTTATACTCGAAATACTCGGCGAGTTTAGCATACTGCATACCATTACCGATCGTATGACCGGCGATGTTCGGCAGAAATTCTGCATGCTTTACTCCGATTGTAAAATTGAATATTTCCTGATGTACAAATTCCTTCCATCCGAATGCACGTATATTACCAATGGGACTCTTAATATTTCTCCAAACATGCGCCCCATCCCCCTTATAATCCCAAGTAAAAATATTCCTATTGTGCCCGCCGTTACGCAGCATGTCGTATCCGCCGTTCAAAAAAACATTCACCGGGTGAACCTGGGATTCCGAGCCAAACATCCTGTTCTCAGGACGGTAGAAGTAATATTTCGTTTCTAATTGTTCTTGAGGGAGAAGGGCTACCGGCAGCAAAAGAATCAGGACGAGCGAATGACGATAAAATATTTTGATGCTTTTTTCCATCTGCAAATTTTAGTATATTTTGCCGAATAACAAAGAAAAAACTGCACCATAATCGGAATCCCGACTGTGGTCTATTCCCAACATCTACTATACTTATTATGGCTCATATCAAATTCGGAACAGACGGTTGGCGCGGAGTGATCGCAGAGGATTTTACCTTTGCTGGAGTTCAAAAAGTTGCGTTGGCAACAGGGCAATATTTTTCAAAACACAAGTTTGTGAAGAATGGGGTCGTCATCGGTTATGATGCACGGTTTCTCTCCAAAGAATTTGCCCATTGCGCAGCCCAGGTGATCGCATCGGCGGGTGTGAAAGTGCTGCTAGCGGATAAAATTTCCGCCACACAGATGGTGTCGCTTGGTGTGGTGAAGAAAAAAGCGGCTGGCGGTGTGGTAATCACCGCAAGCCATAATCCAGCGAAATACAACGGATTTAAGATTAAAGGGGATTTCGGCGGACCGGCTCATCCGGAAATGATTACGGAAGTGGAGAAAGAACTCGCGCCACTGCAGGATGTTACGAACCTGCCTATCGAACTTAAACCGTTCGATGAGCTGGTAAAGAGCAAGATGATTCAATTTATTGATCTGACAAAGATCTACGTTGCAGATTTACAAACCAAGATCGAATTTGACCTGATCAAATCGGTGAAAATCAAAATTATGCACGATGCCATGCACGGCGCCGGTATGGGAATTCCCGAATTGCTGCTGCCGAAAATTGGCACGATCCGCAGTGATTATAATCCCTCGTTCGGTACAACCAATCCAGAACCGCTGCCGCAAAACACGGAAGAGCTAAGCATGGAAGTGCGTTCCGGAAAATATCATTTCGGATTCGCAACAGACGGCGATGCGGATCGTATCGGCGCTGTTGATGAAAAGGGAAATTTCGTCGATTCACACCGCATCTTTGCTATTCTGTTGAAATATTTGATGGAACGGAAACATTACCGCGGTGCGGTAGCAAAATCGCTCTCCGTGACCGACTTGATCACAAAAATGTGCGATCATTATAACGTCCGGTTGTACGAAACGCCGGTCGGATTCAAATATCTCTGCCGACTGATGACCGAAAAAGATATTATCATCGCCGGTGAAGAGAGCGGCGGTATCGCCGTTAAAGGACATTTACCGGAACGGGACGGTATCTTCATCGGATTCCTTCTGGCAGAAGTGATGGCGGTGCGTCGGATGAAACTGAGCGCGTTGGTGAAAGAATTGTTCGACGAATTCGGCGAACATCATTTCGGCCGTATCGACGCGCATTTAACGAATGCTCAAAAAGAAAAAGTGATGAAATACTTCCAATCGAAACCGAAGAAGGTGGGGCCGTTTGAGATCGTGAAATATGACATGACCGACGGAATCAAACTGGTGACGAAAGACGGTTGGATTCTGGTGCGCGCTTCGGGTACGGAACCGATCATTCGGTTTTACGCAGAATCCAGCACGCCGAAAAAAGTACAACAAATGCTGAAGGTAGCCACTAAGTTGTAACGAATACCGCGCGCCTCCCGGCTTTAACCGGGAGGATGCACGATATTCAAGGGTGAAAGACTGAACTGCGGTGATGTGTGCGAAGAAATTGTTCTGCCGCAGAAGAAAGGAACCCCGTATGTTTTCCCGCAATTACGCCTCATACTACAACGTGATGCCGGACGGCACCGTTAAACAGATTAACCCATTCACCGGCACCGAAGTATGGGCAGTTCCCGGCCGCGGCAATAAACCTCTCACGAACACCCAACAAATAGTTTCTAATCCCATTCAGCATAAAGAACACGAAGATTACTGTAGCTTTTGCCGTACGCGCTATTTTGATGTTCCTCCGGAAAAAGCGCGCCTTGTAAAAGTGAATGATCGATACGAAACATTATACCGTCTTCCTCCGGATCAATACAACGCCACTGTGGCGGAATTCCGCCGCACCGGAAATCTGTTTGAAATTGTCACGATCGATTATTGGAAAAAGAACTACGGATATAAATTAAATGCCGAACTCTCCGCGTGGCGGGATGCGTACATCGGCCATCCTCACGGCGATATGCACATCAACAACATTATCCATTACAAGCTCATTCAATCGGGGAAAACGCACGACGAAATCATGAAGAAGGAAGCGTTCGATAAGCTGCGGATGCTGGAGGCATTTTTCGGCGGTTGCCATGAACTGATCATCGCAAAATCACATTTTACTGATCGCGCAGAAAACGATACGCAGCTTCGTTCATCCGGCGAACTTAGTGTTGAAGAACATTTTCAGTATTTCAAGTTCGCCATCGAAGCAATGAAGAATATGTTGGGATATAACCGCTATATCCGCTATATCTCAATCTTTCAAAATTGGCTGAAAGCTGCCGGCGCTTCATTCGATCATCTTCATAAACAGATCTGCGGTTTGGATGAATGGGGCGCTTCTATCAGCAGTCAACTGCAATTGGTTCAGCAGGAACCAAATGTCTTTAATGAATTGGGAATTAATCTTGCTGCTCAATACAATCTTGTGTTTGCGGAAAACGATACCGCAGTGGCGAGCATCGGCATCGGACACCGGTATCCGACAATAAAAATTTATTCGAAATCATATTTTGCGCGGCCGTATGAACAATCGGATGAAGAGATACGCGGAATGAGCAATCTTGTACACGCTTGTCACGCGGCACTTGGTTCACAACTTTCTTGCAATGAGGAGTGGTATTATACGCCGATTGACGCCATCTATAAGATGCCGTGGCATATCCTGCTGCGGCTTCGCGTGAATGTTCCTGCGGGATTTGAAGGGGGGACAGGGATTTATATCAATCCGTTAACACCGGTCGACCTGCGGGATAAGATTGTTCCGAAACTGTATCAACTTAGGAACGAGAAAAAAATTGCTTCAATGTCTTTAGCGGAAGAATGTTCGGTCGTGCCGAATCCGTTGAAGTATTATTTGAAGTGAGTGTTTATTCAAAACAGGTAACTACTCAGTGTTAATTTTATTGTCCCCATCGGGGAATGGGAGAAAAACCCTCGCCTTTAGGCGAAGACTTTAGTATAATTTCGAGATGCAACACTACCGAAAGACATCTCATAGCGTATATGACATAAAAGTGCATCTAGTCTGGACGACGAAATATCGTCGACCGGTATTATCAGGAATCGTAGCGGAACGGACACGGGAATTAATCCGAGAAATCTGCAAAGCGAAAGAGATCGAGATATTACAGGGTCATATTTCAAAAGAACACATACACCTGTTTGTGTCCATTCCACCGTATCAGTCCGTCAGTGACGTATTACAATCAATCAAAGGAAAGACCTCACGCAAATTGCTACAAGAATTCAAGCCGTTGTCCAAACAATACTGGGGCCAACATTTATGGGCGCGCGGGTATTTTGCTGCAAGTTCTGGAAACGTGACAGATGAAGTAATCCTTGAGTATATCAAAAATCAAGATATAACAGAAACGCCCGACTCAGACTTCTCTATAAGCGGGGAGACTTGAGTCGGCTTTAGCCGAGACCAAACCTACCGCCTTTAGGCGGTAGGTAGTTTAGTTAGATCAAAAATATTGATCATACTGAGCGCCCGCCTGACAGTCCCCGTTGGGCAGTCAGCGAAGAATCTGGCTTAAACATATTCGAATTTGTCACTTTTCGTATCGACTTTCCAGCCTGATGGTTCCAAAGGGACACCATTGGTGCAGGCAGGTTCATTTCGTTCTGCCTTAAAACACCAGAGCTCGTTCAGAGTGACGACGATACTATATTGATTGTACTATCGCTGAGTTGTTACCAAGACAAAATATTATCATAAAAATACATCATCCTACTTCGATCTCATCTCCAAACAGCCACACTGTTTTCCCGCTCTCTTTATACTAGGGAAGATTTGTTCCGATATTTTTTTGCTCGAACACACTCCTCTCTCGATTGTTTCTTTAGTTCATACTCAACCGATTAGATAATTGCGCTGGTATGCATAGATCCGAAGATTCGATGTGATAAAATGAAATTATGACAGGGGATAGTGCTATGTTATGATTCATCCAGCACTTCACGGATGGTCGTCAGCACATCGTCAATATGAAACGGCTTTGTGATCACCCGTTTAATGCCGTTGTCGAGCATCTCTGTCTTCGACGAATGTTCCAGATATCCGGAGGCGAGAATTAGTTTGATGTCGTTGTTCATTTTTTTCAGATGCAGGAATAGTTCGTTTCCACCCATGGTTGGCATCCCAAGATCGGATATTACGAGAGCAATATTTTCTCCCTCCCGTTTATATATTGCCAGCGCCTCCGCTCCATTTGCTGCGCCAACAACAGTGTATCCGTGTTCGGTAAGTAATTCAGTCAGCAATTCCCGAATAATGGCTTCATCATCAACAACGAGAATCATTTCATCTCCCTTTGGTGCTGCGCCGTTATGTGGAACCTCCTGGTGAAATGCCCGGGAAGAAATAGCAGGGAAATAGATGATAAACGTTGTGCCCTTTCCCTCTTCGCTTTCCACGTCAATAAGTCCCCGGTGGCTCTGAACAATTCCATGTACAATTGATAAACCCAGTCCGGCCCCCTTGCCCCGCTCTTTGGTGGAGAAGAACGGCTCAAATATTTTCTGCAACATTTCCGGTTTAATTCCCATTCCGGTATCGCGGACGCTGAGCGCAACAAAGCGCTCATCGGTGAGCGAAGGATATTTATTGTGAATGCGCTGTCTTTCTACAGTATCAATGCGGATGGTAATGGTACCACCGTTCGGCATGGCATCCTTGGCATTGATCGAAAGATTCACCAGCACCTGATGCAGATGTGCGCTTTCACCCATGATCAATGCTTCATCGGCAGTCACTTCAGTAACAACACTGATGGATTTGGGAAGAGTGTGCTCTAATAATTGCTGCACTTCGTTGATGATGTGGGAAAGCGAAATGGGCTTCAGCTCAAGCTTTTCTGAACGGGCAAAGAGCAATAATTGTTTTGAAATGGAAGCGCCGCGAAGGGATGCCTCTTCAATCATTCTGGTGTACCGGGATAATTTTTCATCATTCGCTGCCAAGGGCTGCATCATTTGAGCCGCGCTGGTGATCATCGTCAGCACATTGTTGAAGTCGTGGGCAACGCCGCCGGCAAGGCGACCCAGGCTGTCCAATTTTTGGACCTGAATCAACTGCTGCTCTAGATGTTTCTGATCCGTCACATCCCGGATGATGCCGCGATAATACTGCACTGTGCCCTGCTCGTTGCGAACGACGGTGGATGTTTCCATGACAATGATCTGTTTGCCATCTTTGCGTTTGAGCACCAGCTCCTTGTTCTTAATGAATCCCTTCGTTTCCAACGAAGTTCGAAACTGAATGCGGTCGTGGTCGTTCAAGAACAAGTTGTGTGATGAAGCGGATTCGATCATCTCTTCTTTGGAAGAGTACCCGAAGAGTTTTACACCGGCAGGATTGACATCAACAAATTTTCCGTCGGGCGTAGTAATAAAAATAACGTCTTCCGATTCGTCGAAAATTTCCTGATACTTTGCTTCCGATTGACGAAGTGTCTGTTCCGCCTGCAGGTGTTTCAACAGCAAGCGGTCATGTTCCAGTTCTTTTTCCTGTGCGGTAAGTTGTGTGATATGCTTTTGGGTTCTCCAGTGGATGAGAACAAAAACAAGCAAGGAGCCGGAAAAAAAATAGAAAAAATATGCCCACCAAGACTTCCACAACGGGGATATGATGGTAATGGTTACAGCTGCACCTTGTTCATTCCATACGCCATCGTTATTAGAACCTTTTACACGAAACGTATAGCGGCCTCCGTCAAGATTCGTATAGCTGGCATACCGTCGCGTACCGGAATAGATCCAGTCTTTGTCGAATCCCACTAATTGATATGCGTATTGATTTTTTTCGGGGTGTGAAAAATCGAGCGCAGAAAATTCAAAAGAGAAAAAGTCGTCGTTATAGTGAAGGACAATTTCCTTTATACTGGAAATGGAAGTCTCCAATGTTGTCCGCCTGTCAAATATTTTAAAATCTGTC
>JALNZH010000215.1 GCA_023229405.1 Bacteroidota bacterium | reverse complement strand
CTTTAGAAATTCTTTAAAAATGTGCTCTGAGATACAACAAATTTTTGAATTGAAAAGAGTGTTGAAAGTTTTTAGAAAGAATCAGGACTATATAATTATTAAAATCAGACAAAAATAGGTTTTTTTCAAAAAATAAGAGGAAAAAATGAAAAACTTTAATTTACGTTTGGTATGCATTGTCGTCATTCAATTTTTTATTCTTCACTCGAATGTTTATTCACAATTTGGAGTTGTTGGAGAAACCGTGCGCGGAAGTATTTCACGCCGTATCGATCGAGGAGCATACGAAAATATACACCACCTTACATATACTGCAAAAATATTTCAGATCACAACAACTACCGTAATACTTTTTAGCGGTGATGCAAGCACAGACATCTGGGGAGAAGCACCTCCAGAAATAGAAATAGTTTCTGCTAATTTTAAATCGGATAATCCGGACATTGTCTTTGTGTTATTTTCCGACGGGTCGGTGATGGTGGTTTCATGGAAAGCGTCGCAATTTGGGGGCGGAAGATGGGAATATTCTTTAAAAGACAGAAAAAAGATTTTTACAGCATCCAATTACCCTTTTTTTAGAAAAATTATTGGCGATGCCATTTATGTGTTAGAAACCGGCAATGTGTATGCAAGCTGGGACACCGCAAAAACATGGAAACTTGATACAACCGGTTTACAGGGAAATTATGTAACCGATGTTTCAGTAGATACTAATCATTATGGATGGGCCGCAACAATTGATGGTCTTTTTATTCAACATCCCGATTCTACCCTTTGGCGCAGAATTGAATCATTTCCATCAAATGACGATTATTGTCAGGCAATTTTTGTAGACAGAAGAAATAGAATTTTCGTATCCACAGGCTCATCTGTGTATTTTTCAACAGATGTCGGAGCTAGTTGGAAAAAAATCATGACCGGATTTTCCGGTATTGTAACCTCTTTTGGCGATGATGCTTTTGGCAATATTTATGCCTCTACCAACGACAAAGCGTACCGGTTATCTCAACTGACTCCTCCTTGGGTGAATGTTTCTGATTCAATGGCCTCGTTAGGCGTTCTTCATTCCAATACCAAGCTGATTAATTCCATCGGCGGCGATACCATAGTGTTTGCAGCAACGAAATATGGATTGTTGGAAAGCATCGATTCCGGATTCACTTGGAAATATTCTCATGCACAATTACCCGCGTTTCAATTTTATGGAATCGTCCGTACAGGGAATTATTTTTTAGTTTCAACTAATCTCGGCATTTACCGGTGTGCCGATGGAGATTCACTATGGGAAAAAGTGTTTCCGCAGGATCGCTTTACCTTCGGCATTAATGCTATCACCTCCGACTCGGCTGGAGTTGTGTATGGAAATTTTCCATTCCCCGTTAATTCATTTACCTCAGTATTTCATACGGTAACCTCCACAAATTATGGTGCAACGTGGACGCTTGATACGGCAGGGCAAAAAGCGTTGGGAATCAATTCCAGTACGCAATCATTTGATCTTTTTGTAGATAACCAAGGAACGCAATATCTGGGAGGTAATGCAAAACTCTATTCCAAAAAACCGGGTCATTCTTGGATGCTTGATACCGCTGGCATTGGTTTACTGTCTAACCAATTTATTGCTGATGTAAGTTTGAATAATAGGAAGGGAATTACCTATCTCGCAAGAAAAAAAGGCACGTTCCCAAATTTCTCATTCGCGATGTATCAAAAAGGAAAAGAAGATACAGCGTGGCAGGTAATGAACACCGGTTTGCTCACTGCCAATGAGGGAAGAATTATTAGCGATCACGAAGGAAATATCATCTTGCGCACATTAAGCTTTCCGTATAAAATGTGGAAATTTGTCGATAGCATCTGGTTGCAAATACCGCTCCCCACCGGAATCGGCAGCAGTCCATTTCCAATACATATTTCCGTAGATCGATCGGGAAATCTCTGGGGGGCTTTTGTCGGAAGCGGAGTAAATAAAGGGCTGTATTATTCAACAAACAATGGAATATTGTGGACCTACGCAGGATTAAATGGTGTCGGTATCAATTTCTTGCGAACGGTTGACGACACAGTCTACGCAGTAACATTTATTGACGGGATACATGGATTTACGGCAACCTCGTCGCCTATGTCCGCCGAAAACAGTACAAGGCGTATTGTCGCTTCATACGAGCTGTTTCACAATTATCCCAACCCGTTTAATCCATCTACAACAATCAGTTTTGCAATTCCGGTTTCTGGATTTGTGTCAATCAAAGTGCATGATATGCTCGGACGCGAAGTGGCGGAACTGCTACATGAAGATTTAAATGAAGGAGTACATTCCGTACTATTCGACGCATCAGCATTGTCAACCGGAGTCTACATTTACACATTAACAGCAGGAAATTTTCACATAGCAAAAAAATTATTGTTGATAAAATAGTGGTTCTTAAACAACCCTTACAACATTATTAGAATATGGTGAAAGTATGGAAAAATATTTTTTACTGATGTGCTTCTCTTGTGTGTTAATAATCGTTTTAACAAATACCTCCGCTGGGCAGATTGATCAGCAAAATTTTCAGAATACTGTTCCAGGCGAAATTACGCTTGATGTTGACCAAAAGATATTTGAATCAATTCTTGTAAAGGTCAGATTTTCATTATTGCGCACGGAAAAACAAATTACCATCTATGCTTTTAATCTTGAGAATTCGCAAAACAACAAATCGTTAGGAGAGGTGATCTTCAATTTTGTCGCTCCCGCTGAAACCAAGATCATATCAGCGTCATTTAAATCAGATGAGCCGGGGAAAATACTCGTGCTCCTCTCCGACAAACGTGTATTAGTATTCGTCATCGACCATGAAATTATTGGCGGTGAAGAGGTGCATTGGGTGGTCGATATTCAAACTCATTCCCCGCTCGATTTTTTGTCAAGTCCATTAAAAATATTGGGGGATGCCATGTATATCCTTGCAAATGGAAGCGTGTATGCAAGCTGGGATACGGCAAAAACTTGGGCAAGTGATTCAATTAACATTAGTTCCCAAAGTGTCAATGGCATCACCGTTGATACGAATTTTTTCGCCTGGATTATCACGCAAAGCCGCAACCTGTATTATCAACATCCGGATTCCAATATTTGGCATAAGGATACCTCCTTCAAGACGACCGGTTTTCCCCGCGCCATCTTTATTGATCGAAAAGGAAGAATGTTCATATCCACTACGGCTTCATCCGGCAGGGTGTTACTGTCTACCGATGGCGGCGCAAGTTTTACCAACACTTCATCTGGAATTACCGGAACAATTATTTCGTTCGGAGATGATGCGTTCGGTAATATTTACGCTCTCAGTACCGGATCGGATGCATATCGATTATCGAATCTCACTCTGCCGTGGGAATCGATTGGTGATTCTCTCAAGGCGGTGGCGTACCTTCCATCAAACACTAAAATTATTAATTCATTGAAAGGAGATAGTATTCTGTATGCCGCCACGATTTATGGAACATTTCAGAGTACGGATTTTGGAACAACCTGGGAACATTCCCCCGATCCTTCCCAATCGCGTTCGCATAATTTCTATACCAGTGTAATTCGTGCAGGAAATTACAATCTGATATCAAATAATCTCGGCATTTTTCGAAACACTGCGGGCGATTCAACATGGAAAAAAATTTTCCCCCAGCGCGGTTTTGTCTGGGGTGTGAACGCCGTCGCAGCCGACTCTGCCGGGAATATTTATGGAAATCTTCCTATGAAAACCGGTGCCACGTCATGGTTGTTTTATATCATGAAATCCACCGATGGCGGCACTACATGGATGTACGATACGGCAGGACAAAAAGCGTTAGGATTGACGTCGGGAACTCAACAATATAATCTGTTCGTAGATCAACAGGGAACGCTGTATCTCGGTGGAAATGGAGTCTTGTATTCAAAAAAGCCGGAACAACATTGGATTGTAGATACGACAGGACTGGGAATTAAAAGCGACGAATTCATCGCAGACCTGAGTTTGAACAATAAAAAAGGGATCACGTATCTTGCACGGCGTGTCGGAGCCTTTCCAACATATTCACTTGCCATATATCAGCGGTCTTCCAATGATTCCATATGGCACAGGGTAAATACGAGTCTTCTTGCCACTACCGAAGGCAGAATAATCAGCGACCATGAAGGAAACATCATTGTCCGTACGCTTTCAGGTTCGTATAAGTTTTGGAAATATAATGCCGAACAGTGGAGTGAAATTCCGCAACCGACCGGACTTGGCTCAAATTCCTTTGCACAAGTGTTGGCCGTCGATCAATCCGGAGTACTATGGGGAGTCTTCTTCGGCAACGGTATAAATCAGGGAGTGTATTATACTTCTGACAACGGTGTAAAATGGAATTATGCCGGTTTAAAAGGGGTGGGAATAAAATATTTATCCACGGTGAATGATACTGCCTATGCCGTTACAATTATTGATGGAGTGTTTGGATTCACTGCCACGTTAACGCCGGCATTGGTGAATGGAGGACAACCACAATTGGCATTGGCCTTTCAATTGTTCCAAAACTATCCCAATCCGTTCAATCCGACGACAACCATACATTATCATCTGCCGGTAAAAACCTTTGTCACAATTACAGTGTACGATCTTCTTGGGCGTGAAGTAGCAACATTGGTAAACGAAGAATTGAGGGGGGGATTTTATTCTGTTCCCTTCAACGGTTCGGCATTGTCAAGCGGAGTGTATTTTTATAGGATGCAAGCAGGATATTATACCCAGACGAAGAAATTCATATTGCAAAAATAAAAAAGTGTCGTTGGCTGATATACATTACGGATCGGACAGAGCATTAGAGAAACATATTCATCAGCGGTACTACAATCAGATCAATAATATAAACGCTAATAACTTCCACAACCAAAGGAATTGCAATACCATCGGGATAAATATTGGCTTCGGCATCTTTCGCAAGAAAAAATCCAGCCAGAGCAATCGAAACAAAGAAATGAATAAATTCCGGTAATGGGATATAACTAGCAAGAATGGTGGAACCACCGCACATTGCTGCAGTCATCCACCGGGCATTCAAGTTCCGAAGTTTCATTGCTGTGAAATATAAAAACGTTTTCAGCAAAAAAGCGACCAGCGGTAGAAATACGTCCGTCATGTTTTCCTCTGATATTCAGTCGTTACAGTCATGGCAATTCCGCCGCGGACGGCATACGCCGCCGTTACGGTGCAACGGCGCGGTTTCAACACCGCTACAAGATCATCAAGAATGACGTTCACAACATGTTCATAGAAAGTTTCTTCGTTCCGGAACGATTGAAGATACAGCTTCAACGATTTCGATTCAACAATAAATTTGTGCGGAACGTATTCGATCTGCAGAGTTGCAAAATCTGGCTGTCGATTCACCGGACCGAGCGTGGTAAATTCATCGGTCGAAAGTGTGATCGTATAATTACGATCGGCATGATGATTCGGAAACACTTCGAGATTTTTTTGCGGCCCGGCATTGTTTCCTAGTACTGATAGATCCGATGTATCTTTTGCAGAGGTGAGCTTTTTTTTCATACTGTTACCATAGGTACATCAATTTGTTGGCTAGAATGTGATCGGAATATTCCGATCTGTAAAAATATAATCCGCTGGAAAGATTTTCCGCAGTACAATGTATGGATTGAGATCATACTGGAATAATGCCGTTTACCAGTTCCTCAACAGTCCGTCCGATCAAGTTAACGATAATTAATCATATCGGCGATGCGGTTCGATGTAATATCGGAATAACGGTGGAAGAATTACATGGATTCGGGTAATTTTCTTCGAGCGCCATAAATGGCAATCCTGTTTTACCATCCATTTCCGCTGTCATCTCCAGATTTTCGGATAAATTTCCAATAACAATATTGTTTGTTTGTCCTGTAACCCGTCTCGGGCCAGCAAAGAGATATTTGCCGGGGGCAGATTATTCAATATCGAAAATGATTCCTTCATATCCCGGGAATACCGCCAGATTCCAGTTAATACTAATATTTTTTTGATACTTTAGCATCTATAAATTTTGATTGTTGTACACACCAAGTTCTCTTGAATTTCCGGCAATATTCGCAGTATCATCAGAATCAACGATTAATGAATATCAAAGCTGTCCAAAAATAAAACCTTTATTGACAAAAATTTATTGGAACAAGTGGATTTATAGAAGATATGTTATGTTGAGAAAAATAAGCCCTCCCCTACATTTCTTACAGTGTTGGATGAGATGTGGGAGGGAGCGAATGGGGAAGCGATGAATGACGGAACGTTTGATGGGACGATGAGCGTCATCAATGGGCATAAGCGAACGGGATTCATCGCGCGCGATAAATTTCGCACGGAGTTTCTTTTGCTTCTTTTCTTGTGCCGTCAAGAAAAGAAGAGAGTATGTGTTTTCCAATTTTCATCAATGTATTTTGGACAAGTATGAATGAATATAGATAATCAGAATAAGTACTAGCATATTTCAAAGAGTCATATTTTTGCACATCTGCGTTTAAAAGAAAAATGCAAATATCATCATAATTCGGTCATTGTGGAGCCCCTGAAGCAGTACAAGATGATTATCGCTTCTGCGGGCAAAAGAAACCAAGCCGGACGATGAGAACATATTAAACATGCTTTTGTATGATTGTTGTGAACCGGTAGAATAAAACA
>JALNZH010000213.1 GCA_023229405.1 Bacteroidota bacterium | reverse complement strand
CTGGTACAAAACGTGCTTTTGCCTGCCAATAGTCGCCGCCAACGTTCGTGAAACGAACGGAGGATGCGCCATTCCAGTCGAGTAATCCGCCCGAAGCGCCACCATCGCCGCGCATCTGCACAGTGGAGGTAGCTTTCAATGTATCAGGAATCGTGGAAGTATTGACACGGAATGTCAATTCAACTGACGGTGTGAATTTTAATGCTTGACGAACTCCTGCAGCAACACCAATATTCTCAGAAATAAACGAAATCTGTCCAAGTAATGCCTGCGTACCGGTGTTCGGAGGAGTGACAAGTTTCGTCCATGTAGCACCATCATCGGTCGATTTCCAGCTTGCCGGATTTTTTCCGTCATAGCCGGACACATAGACGATGCTTGTGCCGGGAAGAGCTTGAATTTGGAACGGCTGTTGAGTTAACACATCCGCTGTCGGACCGCCAACGCTGATACTATCGCCCCATGTTGTGCCACCATCGGTGGTTTTATGGATTGAATACACATAACTGTTGTTTACAAGTCCATATCCAACGTTCGCATCTTTGAACGAAAAGTTGTTGAATGTGTATTTGCGTTTTGCAGAAAAGTTTGCCGGTTGGATGAATGACCATGTAAGACCAGCATCGGTTGATTTTAAGATACCAGGAACATTTGCACCTGAACCAATGTAGCAATTCATCCAGATATTATTGCCAAATGATGCAATAGACTTTGAACCAGCAGCCGCAAACAGGTATGAGCCAAAATCTGGAGAAAGTTTAGCAGAAATTACAACTCTATTCCATGTTGCACCACGATCGGTGCTGCGATTGATGAATATTGCAGAATCCGCCACATCTCCATAAGCAATAACAGTGTCATGGCTGATGAATTTCACGCCATCATAAAATGCATCGGGAGCCGGAGCATAGGCCGTACTCACCGTATCCCATGTCGCACCCCAGTTGGTGGTACGAATCAGATATCCTGCATAATCGGCATTAATTATCACGCTGTCACCCCATGAAGCAAGACCAACAAAGCGAAGGCTCGTTGAGCCTGCACTTGACTGGAAGTTCGGGAATGAGAACTTCTTAAACGATTTAGCGCTGTCTTTGGAGTAAAAACCGTAATAGTTTCCAAGCATCGGTGCTGTTGTTCTACCACCGGCGATGAGAACTGTTCCATTCTTGAAAAATTCTGCAACTTTGAACTGGCTCGTTGCAGTTTCCAAGTTCAGAGGCAGCCAGGGAGATGAAGCAGCTGTCGCTTGATCGGATGATACCGCAGCTTTTCCTATCGTAATCGGCTGGATTTCATCTTTCTCTTTCTTCTTTTCGGCAAACGCGACGGTAAGAACCATCAGCGCCAGCAGAATTGAAAACTTTAGAGTTTGTTTCATAGTAAAACTCCTATGATGTGTTGTGGATGTAGTGGATTAAGGTACTTCGGTGAATTCATTGGTTCAATGCAGAGACACAATTTTGTGGGCCTTTTTCACACTCCTTTCGTACGCAAAGTTGATGAATTAGATAATTAAAGTCAAAAATTAAAATGTGACGCCGATCGAAAACGATTGAATTCCTCCAAATTTACCAAATTCCTGATGGGAAAAGTCGAAAGAAACTACATTTGCACCTGTTACTTCGTATTTTGCTCCTCCGCCGAGGGTAAACGTTTCTTCAGAATCGGGTAAACCCAACGATTTTAATCCTCCACGAAGGAAGATCATATCAAGCCAGGCAAGTTCTCCGCCCACGTTCAAAATCTCAGCACTATCGCTGGGACGTAATGCATCGGCGGCAACCGTAAATCGCAAATCGTCAGACTTGAATGCATCAATCGAAATACCAGCACGGAAAAGCAACGGAAGAGGCCATTCTTCTGTTTTATACACGGCAACAATGGTAGGATTATTCCCCGAATTATCCGGTTCCGCATCGTGATTGGTATACAAATCTTTACCATCCAGCTTCATGTCCCCGCCAAAATTCGCAATGCTCATCCCGATCGTTAAGCCATTAAAATCAGTGACATACTTCAGGCCGATATCCAAAGCCATAGAACTTGCAGATTCGTTCCAAATTCTTTGCTGAATATATTTTGCCGTGCCGCCAATGGAGAATTTATCCGTTAAGTTTCGGGCGTATGAAAGACCGACAGCCAGGTCAGTCGCTGTCCATGTCGCATCAGTGCCATTCTGGATTGCTTCCGTTGTCAGCAATTCTTCACCATAATTCAGCTGGGTCACGTTTACTCCAACGGCACTACCGTCGCCGAGATTTACCATCACGCCGACCCAGTCAAAATCCGTTTCCACCAACCAATTGGTATGAGAAACAAGCACCTGGGAAAATCCGGGTTGTGAAATTGCACCAGGGTTATAGTAAAGCGCCGATGCATCGTTCGCAATAGCAACGAACGCTCCACCAAGAGCTATCCCACGGGGTCCGATGGGAATTCCCAGGAACGGCGCGGCAGAAGTTCCCACCTTTGACTGCGCCGATGCGTCCGAAAGTGCAAGAACGGTGAGCAGAAAAACAGCAATTATTTTTTTCATATCATACTCCCAAAAAGGGTCTTATTCAAAGAGAGAAAATTTGTTACTTGATAACGGCGATTTTCCCGGATTTTGTTCCGGCCGCCGACTCGATAACATAAAAATACACCCCGTACGCCACATCCAGATTTTCCTTCGTCTTCACATCCCATCGAATCGTCCCGTTTTGAATCGAACCATCCTGATTCAACGTTCTGATATGTTCACCGCGAGATGTGAAAATGGAAACCGTTGATCCTTGCGGAACATTCTGGAATTCGATCTTCCGCTCTCCCCTGCCGAATGTACCTGCAGCCGGAGCAATTTCTCGTGTGGATTGAACGACATACGGATTTGGCACAACTCTAACATTCGAGAGTGTCGCGGGAATACTAGCAGCCGTCACCTTCGGTTTTTCCGTTTTGAACAAGAATTTGTCGCCGTTCCTGAATGATTTCGACGTACGAATTTTCAACGAATCACCAGGCACAAATGTAAATATTGTATCTCTGTTCGGATCATTCCACCATGTCGGTTGTAATAATGTTATCGTCCACGTGTATTTTAGTGAATTACTCGAATCCCGCTCAAAGAATAACAGTTGGTCGAACGGTGAGAAAAATCCCGTGTTGATAATATCCACCCAGTACACTTCTACTCTTTTATTATCGGTGATATTCTTGACAGAGAACTTTATCGGAGAAGGAATATTACCATAAATGCCTGTTGTCGAATCGATCACTTGATCCGAAAATATAATGTCATAATCCGAAGCATAGGGAATAGCAAGTTCCGCGTTACCATCACCATCAATATCCTGATCAATCGGTGAAAATTGGAAATTGTAGGCTTTCGTCCCAGTGTTAAATCCCGTCAACGAATCAATCAGGTTTATTTTTCCGGTCAATTCCGGCCATTGATTGTTGAAGGAAAGCTGGATACCGTCAAATATATCTGTATCATAGGTTTCTTTCACAAACGGACTTTTATTGATATACGGACTTTTATTGATTGGATAATATTGATATCGAATAGAATATTTTTTCAGATTCATCGTGTCCGACTGTAAATCATATCTATGTTTTGCGCGGATTGATCCTCTATCCAGATTCAGGATATATTTCGACGTATCAATCAGCGTACCGTCTAACTTGGTAATTTTGACACTCCCTTTCACAAGATTGAGCTTCGGTAATAAGGTGGTAATTGTATCAATCTTATTTGGCGTGAATGTACCTGTATAAAAAGTCGTATCTCGCACGCTGTAGTAGGTCGTTACCGGTGAAAATTTTCCGCTGTCCCGCGTATCGAAGAAGGTAATTTCATACGGGTTTCCGGTAATTTTTGAATCGTCGATTACATTATAGAAAACGTCTCCAGTGCCGTGTACTGACGAATTTTTTTTCAGTTTCACAGCAGAAGGTGGGGGTGTATACCCCGCTGCTTTTTTGCCCGGAACTACAATCACCACATTTTGTGAGGTCCCCCGAACACGACCGGCCTGATCAATATCAATTTTCCAGCCGTTCTCCGACGGAAAAATACCTGTCAGTTCATCACCACGGTCATAGGCAACGATGACATAATAATATGTTTTCCCGTTCACAACATCAAAATCGACCGTATCATGCAATAATCCTGTGTTTTTCCCAAGAAAATATGTAAAGCCCGCCGCATCATCGAAGATTGCATCTGGCGCGCGATAATATCCGCTGATGCTATCCTTCAAATCGAATTGAAAACTTGGTTTATATCCTTTACGAATACCATTGGCGTCGGTAACATCAAACGCATCGTTAAACTCATAATCCGTTGCTTTATAAATCTTATACCCTTGAAAATCTTTGATCTTCAATACGGGGTCGACCGCGTCTTCTGAACGCCGGTCCCAATACAATTTTACATTTCCATCACCAGAAACTGCCGTTAATGTCGGAACTGGTTCCGGAGCAATCGGGAATTGGTAGTTGGCATCGTAGATCTTCTGCACTGTCTGCTTATGCTTCTTTAGATCGTCGATATCATCTTGCCGTGAACCGCCATTGCCGCCACCATATACCAACGCAAGGGAGAATCGTTCAGTCTTTTTTGCCAGCAGGGGGAAATACCCGGAAGAATAAATAAAATCTCCATCTTGACCGAATTCCGGGCTATTATTTACAATTGATTTCGGCACAGAAAAGTATCCCGGTTGCATTCGTACCCACATCTGTTCATCATCACCCAACGGAACAGCATTAGCGGGGGTAAAATATAGAAAACTTGTTAAGCCAATCTGATCTGATTCATCAACGTCTGTCTTGTCGAAATTCGGTTCCCCATTATCGGGTACACCGTTCTTCTCGCCGGCATCCGGAGATTTCGGATCGATAATACCGTCCAATCCGGTATCATCAAAATTAATTAGCCAGTCTTTGTCGTTGTCTTCACCGTCATCCCTACGTTCATCCACCATTGAAAACGGCCCGCCGTTGAATGCTGGCGTATAATCTATATGGTGAACTGGTCGAAGGATATCGATCAACGTTTTTTCCGGAGGTCCGGGATCTTTTTTCACTTGTCTGTAATGCAGATAATAATTCTCATCGATCACGCCATCCAAATCATTATCAACACCGTCATAAGCGTTTGGATTGATCACCAATGCACCGCCAATGGTTACTAAATTTCCCTCAGCCAGTTTTGTTGTACCAGGTATGACTGTAATGTCTTTCCCCCTTGTAGAATAGACCACAGTATCTGTTCCGACTGTCAGCACTGTACGGGTGAAGTTATTATTGATAACCACCACTTTCATTCCTGTAGTAACCAACGCAGAATCGAAATCCGTTGGGACATACAATTTGGTCGCAGGTCCGACAATTTTTTTCTCCACGTCGCCGTCATTATCAATTCCATCAAACGGATTACCCGGACTTTCAAGAAATGCATACCCTACCATGCCGACACTTCCCTGCCAGAACGGGTTTCTTGAACAATTTCTGTCAAAATCACCGGTATAGGTAATATTTTCAATCACATCGTAGAACGACCAATCATCGTCATATTCGCTGAAGTTATTACTACCGGTGACTCCCAAGAGTGTTCCCACTATCATACCAAAAGCAGCACGATCATAATTAGTTGTTCCGGTATTGGTAATCTCATACAACCAGAAGATGTTGTCCTGGGCAAGAAACTGGCTCCATTGCATTCCGCGAATCTTCACATCCAGTCCCAAGCCTCTCCGCAATGAATCCGTTGAGTCCGGCTTGAACGCAATACCCGTAACGCCAATTGCATTGTTTGCTTTAATATTAAAACGAACGTCATTATTGTCATCCATTACCACATAACTTTCCTGGTTGGCGCTGGCGCGTTTGCCAAAATATCCGTTCCATGACCCTTGCCATCCCGGATCGAAGGCATCATTCGCTTTATCTGGCCACGATGTTGGCCAGGTGGTTTTATCATCACTCATCGCGATACTTTGTTTTGCCGGATTAAAATATCCGTTCACCGGCATAAACGTCCATGGTGTACCTCCCTGCGATTTGTCATCGGTATCGAAGATCGAAGCTGGACGCGCAACAGGACTTGTTGCAACGGAGTGGAACACGGAGCCATTAGTTTTTACTTCGGCACCGACCAGCAGTGAAACGTCGCCAATGTATCCGTTTGATGAATAGATCCACGCACCGCGCGGACGCGTGTCGGTCGGCTGACCAATCACACCCCAGTTTCCGAATACTGTTTTTACCCTGTTGGCATTATGGACTGCGGAGCGGTAATACTGTGCTCCAGACTGGGAGAAACTCTTTTCTCCTCCGAACATCATCAGAACCAACAGAATTAATATGCAATGTTTTTTCATAGAGATTACCTCGGTTAAAATTCAATCGTCGTTCCGACTTCAATTCTGCGCGGTTCAGAAAAGTTCGTCGGTCTGTTATAATAATCCCGGATCGTGTTGATATACTGTTTCTGACCCGACAATGCTGCATCGCGTTCAAATCGTGTTTCGCCTGCCCGTCCTGAATCCCCGTAGACATCTGTTTCATTCATCATATCGAAAATATTATTGACACGCATAAATAAAGTTACTTTCAATGCATCGATCTCAATATTCTTATACAATCGTACATCACTATTAAAATAGGTCGGTTTAAGTTCGGAGTTTGTTAGAAATACCGTCACATCGCTT
>JALNZH010000212.1 GCA_023229405.1 Bacteroidota bacterium | reverse complement strand
GAGACGCATCCTTTCCCGCAGGGATTCCTTCGGAACAAACAGCAAAGGATTTGCTCAGGATGAGCGCTGTTTCTGCGCCGCACCGAACCATTTTTACCTTTTTGTGTAACTTCAGTTAGTAAGAATTCGCAAATGGGAATCGTACTATTCATTTCGAAGAGGATTTAATTCCCGAAAATCCCTATCTTCTTCTGTATGTATTCCCTTAGATTTCAATTATTGTTTGCAACAATTGTTGCCGCCGTGGGCGGCGCAATCTCGTTTTATTACCACTCCTCGTTAGTCCTCTCTTTTCTTACATTATTCGTTTTTGTTTTAATATCCTACGGCATTTTATATGCCTTCGTCTATCGTCCGTTGCAGCGAATTCAGCGTGTGGTCACCGCACAAGAGGACAAACAATCCATTCAGCGGTTTCTGGCAAATTCTTCCGATGAGTTTCAGCAATTGTCCGAATCGTTTAACGCCATGCTCGATTCCTTTCGGGCGGATATCGTCCAGATGAAAAAACTGGAAGGTGTACGAAGTGAATTTTTGGGGAACGTTTCTCATGAACTCCGCACACCGCTTTTTTCCACTCAGGGACTGATCGAGACGCTGCTGCACGGAGCAGTGGATGATAAAAAAGTGAACCGTAATTTTTTAAAGAAAGCTTTAAACAATATAGAACGGTTGAATCTTCTGCTGGAAGAGCTGATCGACATTTCGCGGATCGAATCGGGAGAGATGAAACTCCGATTGCGGTATTTTGATATTGTTTCAATGATAACATCGACGGTTGCGGAGATGCAGAATTATGCAGAACAACGGAATGTGGTACTGTCAATGACAGGAATAAACGGAACGATGGATGTGTACGGCGACCGTGAACGCCTTCGTCAGGTGCTGGTAAATCTTATTGAGAATGCGATCAAATATTCCGAAAAATTCAGTCGCGTTACAATACGGCTGTCCAAACAACCGGACCGAGTTGAAATTACTGTTGAAGACAACGGTATCGGAATCGCTCCGCAGCATTTACCCCGAATCTTTGAACGGTTTTACCGTGTGGACAAAGGCCGTTCACGCAATGTCGGCGGTTCTGGTTTGGGATTGGCGATCGTGAAACATATTGTGGAAGCACATGGTTCGAATATCAAAGTGGAAAGTGAAGTCGGCATCGGCACAAGATTCACATTTACCGTGAATACATCGAGTGTAGAATAACCGTATCTCACGTCAACCAAAACCCTCCATTATGGATAATAAACTACCGTCGGTTAAAGGACGAGCAGCAGCTTCCAATCCGCAAAATAGGTTCGAAACAAATTCTTACGAGCTTCTGGAAGAAGCGATTGATCCGGAGCAAAAGGTTGTCACAAAATTTTTTCGCGATCACTCCAAGTCCGCTCTCGTAAAGAATGAATCACCCGATATCGGATTTTCGTTCGATCTGAATCCGTACCGCGGATGCGAACATGGTTGCATCTATTGTTATGCCCGTCCCACGCACGAGTATCTCGGATTTTCAGCCGGATTGGATTTTGAATCGAAGATTATGGTAAAGCCGGAAATTCACCATCTACTAGAACAAGAACTGCAAAAAAAATCGTGGAAGCCTTCGACGATCTCACTTTCCGGAAATACGGATTGTTACCAGCCGATTGAACGGAAACTGCAATTGACCAGGAAATGTCTTGAAGTGCTTTTGAAATATCGCAATCCTGTTGGTGTTATCACCAAGAATGCACTCATTACACGCGATCTCGATTTGATAACGGAGCTTGCAAAGATGCAGTTGGTGAATGCAACGATTTCTATTACGACGCTTGACAAAGATCTTCATCGCGCTATGGAACCGAGGACATCTGCTCCGGAACAACGTTTAAAGGCGATCGAAGCCTTGGCGAATGCCGGTGTTTCCGTCGGTGTTAGTCTTGCGCCGGTGATTCCGGGGTTAAATGACAGTGAAATGCCCGCCATTCTGAAGCGGGCGAGTGAGCATGGAGCAACATTTGCTTTCTATACGATGGTCCGTCTGCCATTCGGCGTAAAAAACCTGTTTGTTGAATGGCTGCTTCGTGAATATCCGCACAGGGCAGAAAAGGTGATTAATCGGATTAAAGAAATCCGGGATGGAAAAATGAACAGCACTACTTTTGGAGAACGTATGACCGGCACAGGTGAGATTGCCGATTCAATATCCCAATTATTTGAACTGACATGCGCGAAATACGGAATGAATGCGAGGGAATATCGATTACGGAAAGATCTTTTTATTGGGAAACATGACGGGCAAATTGATCTATTCGGAACGTAATCTGCTTCGGGTGAGTTGCAATAATTAACGATGAACAAAGTATCAGTCTTTAAGAAAAAATTCTTCTATGAAAATTCTGGTCACAGGCGGCAGTGGCATGGTGGGCAAATATATAGTTGAAGAATTGCTCCGTGGTCATCACACTGTCGGCGTTGTTGATCTAAAAACGCCATTGAATGATCGCGTTACATTTCATCAGATTGATATTCTCAATCTCGATGAGTTGACGCAGTCATTCAAGGGATACGATGCCGTAATCCATACTGCCGGCATACCGCATCCGCTCAACGATCCCGCAGAACGTGTTTTTTCTGTGAATGTGAACGGAACATTTAATGTACTGGAAGCGGCAGTCCGTAACGGGATCAAAAAAGTGGTGTTCACTTCGAGTGAATCGACGCTCGGTTTTGCATTTATGAATAATCGGATGGTGCCGGAGTATATTCCGATTGATGAACAGCACCCGATGCGTCCGCAAGATCCATACGGTCTGAGCAAAGTGATTGGCGAACAGATCTGCAGAACCTATTCCGCACGGTATGGTATTCGCACCGTGTGTTTACGGGAGCCGTGGATCTGGGTGCCGGAACCGGAACAGATCGCATTCTATCAACAATTAGTGAAGAACTACCAGGATTGGCACAAAAATCTCTGGACGTATGTTCACGTGTTCGATGTTGCCGATGCTCACAAGCGTGCTGTGGAAATGGAATTGGAGAATCACCACGAAATATTTTTTATTACCGCGGCATCTAATTGGACGGGGATCGATTCGCGCGAACTGCTTCGACACTATTACCCTGAGATTCCGATTATCGCAAACCGGTTCACCGGCAACGAAGCAATCATCTCGCATGGGAAAGCCGCCCGTCTGCTGGGATATTCCCCTCGTTATTCTGTCTCCGATTTATTGGTTATGCAATGAGAGTGCGTGTACTGATAGGTGCATTCGTTGTATTGATAAAATCGGTAATCGCCCAAACGGAATTCCATCGTACTGCTGTTCCGATAACGGACTCGAGCCTAGCCGCACTCCGTTTTGAGCGGAATGTGAATACCTATTTTTGGAATGCGAATGCAGCGTATCTTTACGATGACAGCGATCTCCTGTTCCGAATGAAGGAGAAGTTCACCTCATCGTTCATCCGTGGTCAAAATGGATCGTTCCGCGATGAACAGCACGTCTCTGTGAATATGTCGAAACACCTTAACGGTCCGTATTCAGCAGCATTCGAACTTCAATCCTTCATCTTATCGGATCGACAATCGTTCGGCAACAGTAATGCCGGCATACATTCCGCCGCCGCCGGTATTATTGTGCAGCCCTCCAAATATTTTTCCTTCACACCGATGGCCGGTGTTCGATATGATCAAGAACAATTATACAAGGACGACGGATGGAATCTGCGGTTGTACACCCGTGGTGATTCGCTGGATGCCGGTGATTATCGAACGGCGTTTTCAGGACAATTGAATGAAAGTGATCTCGGTCGCCGCCGATTCAAGAGCAATGCTGCAAACGTGAAGATTGAAACGGAGTTTTCTGAAGGTTCAACGGATAGCATTCGCATACGATGGACACTGAATAGAAATGATTTTTATATTCCTGCCGATTCAAATGTACTGAACGAATTTGGTACATCGTCTAACATCCGATTGAGAACAGAACAACAATGGGGTGTGCAAAACACCTTGGCGTATCAAATCGGCTCGGGTTTGGTGACAATGTTTGATGTAGAAATAGAATCCCGTTCGATTGCTAATGCGTACATGTTGAAACCTCTTTCTGTCCTATCATCGATCCCTTTTAACACCGCAGTGCAAGAATTTCATATTGAGGGGGGATGGATTTTGGAATATGGCGGTTCCACAACATTGGCATCGTTGGGGTTCTTTATGGGTGAGCGTAACGAAAAACATCTGCTGGAGAGGATCAGCGGAATTGATGAACAATTTCAAAACATCCGTTCCCGTCAGGAATCACGATTAAACAATGTTGCCAACCGGAATTCTTTACGAACTGCACTGGCAACCGCTCTATCGCCTTCGGATGAGATGTTTTTTTCGGGATCAGTTGGAATTTTGAAATACGATACCCCGGATACCATTAACACGGACGATAGAGACGAACTGCTTGTCAATCTCTCCTTACGGGAATCGCACCGATTCAGCAACAACTTTACGGCATCACTCACGGCTGAAGCCACAATAGCGCACCTCGTCTATATTTCCAGGGAGAAAAGCGCAAATAATAACTGGAACCGTATTTACCGCCTTAAGCCAGAAATAATCTATCAGCCAACGGTACATTTCAAAATGTTTAACGCATTTGAAGTGCAGGCAAATTATACGGTCTTTGATTTTGAATCCATCGTCCCATCCGTAAAAAGTTATTCTTATCGTCAGGTTGCATTTCTTGATTCAACCTCGTATGATATGACGAAAAGAGTCGGATTCGACGTTATGGCATATGTGCGAGTGTATGAACGGGGCGAGTTACGTTGGGAGGAATTTTCTGAACGTCCGTTGCAGCGTATTGAGGAAGTAACGTTTTCTCCGCAGGTGCGATACTCGCCCAGTGAACAGTGGGCATTTGCCGCTGGATTTCGTTCGTTCGCGCAAAAGCGATTTAAATACGCAAATACCATCCGTCAATACGAAAGTACGTTCATCAGTGCGGGACCGACAACCGCCATTACGATGAAGTTGTCGCCATTGTCATTGATAGAGATACGAGGATGGAAAGAATTTCAACGGCAGAGCGGTAGAAAAATTCAAGAATACTCCAATATGACGATGAACGTTCGGTACTATTTCTAATGCGGAATTCCGAAGAGGACGAAATAACGTCTGCGGTAGGACTGTTATAGTTGACGCATTTTCATGCGAGGATTACGATGAAACCACGAGATCAAATTTTTCAATTGAAGATTCCGAGCAGCAGGAAGAATATTCATCTTGTGGAAGAGTTCTTCCGCTCCACGAACAAGTCGTTCAATCTTCCTGATGAAAAATTGCATGCCTTGCTTGTCTCCGTCACGGAAGCGGTCAATAACGGCATTATTCATGGAAATAAAAACGACGAATCGAAATATGTGACGTTAATATCGTCGATGAGAGGTAAAACACTGACGGTAAAAATACAGGACGAAGGGGAAGGATTTACGCCTTCGAGTGTTGCCAATCCTCTTCAGGAAGAAAATTTGCTGAACACTGGGGGAAGAGGGGTTTTTTTAATGAAAGCCTTTATGCAGTCGGTAAAGTACAATGCCAAAGGGAATGAAGTGACGATGGTAATGAAATTGTAGCTGTGAAGACGAAAAAAGAGAGTATTTTTCTCCTATGACATCCCCCAGTGAACAAAACATTGATATTCAAGCACTTGTTGGGTATATTGAAGAAATTATTGAAAGCACCCGACATATCGTATGGCTATTGGAACGGAAAAAGATTCTCAAAAGAAAATGATCGGTGAGTTGCTGAAGGCGGCGGATAGATTTATTAAGTCTGCTGATTGGGGAAAAGCACTCGAAGAGGTTGGGAAAGCACTGACCATTGAACCGAATAATATGTATGCTATGGCATATAAGGATCGGATCAATGTTTCTTTGAATGAAGAAAAGAAAAAAGCGGAAGATGAAAAGGTTAAAAAATTAACCGAAGAAAAAAAAGAACAGGATAAACCAACTGAAACGCCGGTTGAAGAAAAAAAACCTGATGCGCCGAAACCAACCGAATTGCCGAAAACGGAAGCGCCGAAACAAGAAGTAAAAGTTGCTACGCCTCCAGCGCAGGTTAAGGAGGAATCAACAGCGAGGATCGATTCGTTGCGTCAGGAGTTTACCGCAACACAGGCTAAACTGCAGCGCGAAGTCGCGCAATTGACCATGCAGGTAAAAGAATCGCAAGCGTTAAAGGAAGCGACGGAAAAGAATCTGAACGGACAGATCGTTGCAATGCAAGGGGAGCTGAACGCTGCAAAACAGCAAGCAGGAAAAACAGACACAAAAGAACTGGATGCACTGAAAAAAGAATTTGATGCATTCAAGACCAAATATCAAAAGGATATCGACTCCGCAAAAGAGATTGCCAAAGCGGAGACATTAACCCAGGTAGCTGTTCTTCAAAAGGAATTGGAAGCGGCCAAGATATTGTCCGAAGGTGCGAGTTTACAAAAACAGGGCGAAGTAATTTTAAAGAATATGTTCCACAAAGCATGGCAAGATGGCGTCATATCCAATGATGAACGTGCGATGATGTTATTGCTGAAGGGGGCAATCGAAATGACGGAGTCGAAATTCGGCGATATGGAGTCGGCATCTAAAAGCGATGCATATATCAATGCACTGAGGGCAGTCTGGTCGGATGGTGTAGTGACTCCAGAAGAATCCGATTTTCTTACTTCGTTGCGTGAGAAACTTGGCATTCCGGCAGACGAACATTTCCGATTGGAAGGGCAAATCCGAAAAGAAGTAAAAAAATAGCCCCTCTGTTAA
>JALNZH010000211.1 GCA_023229405.1 Bacteroidota bacterium | reverse complement strand
CAAAATCTTTTTTGCCGGAGAAGGGATCAGAGGCGCTTTCCGCAGAATTGTCCCAGTAAAGTGTTACTCGTCCATTCCCAGGCACTGCTCGAACTTTCGGTTTCGGCGGCGGTTGAGCAAACCGGTAGTTTGCAGCAAGCACCAGTTGAGCCGTTTCCGAATTTAACAGAAGGTCCTTCAGATCGCTTCCCATCAACAATGCGATGGAAAATCGTTCCCGATGACCTGGATGCATTGAGAACGGACCTGACCCATAGAGAAAAATATAATCACCAATGTTATCAGTGCTTGTTGTATAGAGATATCCCAGCGCAGCAGTATCAAATTCTGAAGAAATTTTGGCATACATCAAATTATCATTTTTCGGGCGATTATTTCCACCAAACGGCAATGACCAAAAACTTCTGAGTCCGATTTGATCAGATTCATTGACGTCGCGGATGCCAAAATTCGGTTCAGATCCAAGCCATTCTCCGTCACCGCCGAACAATTGATCTGGAACTCCATTCCCTTCCCCAAAATCACCGGTTCCAAAAATTCCATCAACGCCTATGTCATCTGTCTCTTTGTTCCAATCACCGTCTTCATCACCGGACCAGCGAGCTTTTAATGCACCATATAGTACAATATATTTCGCTGTGTCTTTCACTCCAGTTTTTAACGATACATTAACACCGTCGATATACGTTCCTTTGTCATTTCCTGGATCTTCATCAATAATACCATCGTCATCGTTATCGATACCATCGACACTATTGTTTGGGCTTTCAAGGAATTTATATCCAAAATAACCGGGAGGTATTCCAGGAATATCAGTATTTCCTTTCGGGTCCCAACTGTAAACAATATTACGTGACAACTGTGACGTTGTTTTATTGTCGACTTCAAGAAGTTCATCAAACGAAACTTTCCCGATCGGTCGTGCAGGGATGAAGGATGCTGCGTCATCCGAAAAACTTTTTGCTCCTCCGATATGCGGATCTCCGAACATTCCAAAAAATACTTTCGGAAGTGATTTTGCTTTCACATCATTTTCGGCTGTGTACACAAGAAAAATAATATCTTCTGCAAGAGGATTGGCAAATTGGAAACTACGTACTTCAAGATTGATTCCAAGACCGCGTCTGTCTTGATTCGCGGGAAATGGATAATATTCAAATTCAGCATCGGTCGAATCATCCACGATATAATATACTTCTTCGTCAGGAACAGATGAATTACCACCGAGAAATGAAGGATAAATATATTCACCAACAACAGGATTATACCAACTTTCCGGCCATGATTTTGGACGGAGCCGAAGATCGGAAGTTCGTGCCCCCCAGCTTGCGATATCATTCTGGTTTGGAGCCGAATATCCTGCTTTAGGAAGCCAACCCCATTTCGTCACACCGTCAGGATTAAAATCTCCATCCGCAGTGTTTTTACTTGAGCCGCCAAATCCGTCGATCACAATATCGACTGAATCTGCCGAGAACTTTTCGCCAATGGCATAAATCCTGTTGATAAACCGTTGTTTCGCAAGATTTCCAGAAGCCACCTTGGCAAGTATTGTGAGTGTTGAGGTCGAACCAGGCAAAATTTGAGGATTGGTATATGTCACAACGCTATCAGTGGTTGTGACTGTTCCACTATTTACTGATTTTCCAATAAGTTTCATCGGAAAATGTACGGTATCCGTTAGCGATACGTTCAACAGAGGAGTTATAGATGACAGGTTTGCGATTGTCACAACAATCTTTATCGTATCTCCGATTGTTGTCGAAGGAATGAAAACGTTAGTATATGCTCCCAGTGTAGCGTTAGCATTTGTTGCAAGCGTGACGCTAGAATAGATGAAACGCGAATTATTATAATTTGCATATGCTCTGTTAAAAATTTGACTGTTCAACGCCGTTAAAGTATCAATTCTTGCCAATATGGTAATGGTATCGCTGGCTTTAGCTGCAAGCGAGGTATTGGTATACGCAACAATACTATCGGTCACCGTAACACTCCCAGTCCCAAATGCAGACGTTGAACTGCTGATCAATGTTAATGGTTTTCGGAGTGTGTCTCTTACTACAATATTACTTAATGGAATACCATCGGTATTTTTGATGACAATTTTTAAAATGAGAATCTCACCCGGTTTTTTCGACGCTGAGCTTATATTACTTACCATTGTTAGTTTTAGCGTATCAAACAACGCAACATGATCTGAATTGACAATTTCTTGATCGGTTGCTTTTGGTACACGGGACGTTACCAGCGGTCCGAATTCATATCCGTATCCAAGTCCATTCCAGACCAAATCCAAAACGTTCCCTTGCACACTAGGATTACTGATGGCGCCGGTGTTATAGATGATCGAACTAATCTTATTTCCCTGAATGAAAAGACTCTTCACTTCAGATTGAACGCCACTTGATTTCATCAAGCGGAACTGCTCCGCCCTCCAGCGCACAAACTCCTTCAATTGCTGCTGATTCAGATATTTAATATCTGTTGTTCTGAAATCAATCTTAGCCTCCTGTGATGTCCCTAGAGTTACGACAATCACAAGAGCAATTAACAAACTGTTCTTCATACGTATGGTTTCCTTGTTCATAAGCTATACATTAAAATACAACGGAGAATCCTACCCGAACCAGACGCGGCCGGCTGATATTACTCGGATTAACATAATAGTCGGTAATGGCAGAAAGGGGAATCAAACCGGGGTCCCCCGCATTAATTCGATTCTTGAGTTCCTGAAACTCACGTGGATTAGCGATTTCATTTGCATTATAGAGCGCTTTTCCACTATTCGAATACACGTCCACTTCGCTGTGAGTGTCAAAAATATTATCTACCTGAGCAAAAATTGAATAACGCATATCATCCAGCATGAGATATTTTTCGAGTTTCACATCCACTGACCATTGGAGTGGTTTTGTCGAACTGTTCTGGATGAAGTTGGACAATTGTGTGGCCAAACTGGCAGGTATACTTGCGGTGTATGGCGCACCGGACTGAAGACGAGTTACGAAGCTGGCGCTGTAATTGTCCGGTTCGCTGAAATTTAACGACGTGTTCAAGATGTGTGTGCGATCGAAACTCTGCGGTACAAGAAACGTTTCCGCACTTTTTCCCGACTTTTCGCTGTAGAAGAAATCTGCCCGGGGTTCCGTCCGGTTTCCTTCTGCCACTGAAAAAGTATAATCAATTGAAGATGAAAAGATACTCCCCGGCATCCGCCGTTGATACAGTGAGAATGTCAAACCGCGTGAGTTCGCATAATCGAGATTGGTCAGAATTTCGTATGAAAGATCTCCTTTCGCTGTTACAACAATTTGACGGAAGATATAATCACGCACATCCTTATAAAAACCAACAACTTCAAGCCGTAAATCGGAAGTTAATCCCTGTTGTAAACCTATTTCGTATTGAACACTGCGCTGCGGTTTTACGTCGGCATTGCCGAAAATGGGTCGAGAACCAGCAACGCGGAAATTTGTATTCGTATAAAGCGAAGAAAGATTGCCGAGTTGATAGAAATGTCCGTAGGAAAACCGTATCACCCCCTGATCTGTTATAGGATATGCGATACTGATGCGCGGGCTTACCGTATGTTTGACCGTAGAACTTTTCAAATCTCTGGTCAGGAAAATAGTATCGCGCGACGACAGTGCATTGCTCAGATTCGGATTATATTTTGCTGCGGGGTCGAAATATTCATACCGCAATCCAACATTTAAGATCAGAGACTTTTCAAGTTCAATCTTATCTTGCGCATAGAGAGAAATTTGTTTCGGCGATTTAGTATAATTGATATATCCCGATCCTATCCCTGGTTTTCTCGCCGCATATTTTATGCTATCGCTGTACACATCCTGAAAATCGTCAACAATTCGAGACGGTTTATTAATGTCATAAAATTGCACGTTATACGTTTCCAATTGAATATCGTGCATGCGGGCTTCAACGCCCAACTTCACTTCGTGTGTACCAAACAGTTGAGCCTGAAGATCGAATTTTCCTCCGAACGATTCAGAGTTTCTGAATGTTCTCTCTAGCGAAACGCCGCCCGTAAGAAATCCCACAATCGGAAGTTCCGTTTGATAGAACGCCGGGAGATACCGCGGATCGTTCAAATCTTCAAAAGTGTACGTTTTATCATCGGATGTGCTCATGGAAAGTTTTATGGTGTAAAACATTGAATTATCGATGGTATGCGACCAATCCAGCGCCTGAACCAATCCATTATTGAAATTAGTAGGACGTCCGTCCGGATTAAACCGATAGGAATAATACAATGCGCTCTTGCTTTCAGATTTGTCGTACACCACTTCGTATTTCAATCGCATGGTGGATGAAAGACGATACGACATGTTTCCCTGGATATTGAACGATTGACTTGTGTTCAACGGTACGCTAGCATTATCACCGGTGGGAATCCCTAAACTATCGATCGCGGGAAGCTGGAAAAATCCATAATTGCGGTATTCTAAATTTCTACCAAGCGGATTAAAATAATATGGGTCGTCATTTTCTCCGTACCGCGGATCTATTGTATAGTATGGATATCCGGGATTTCCCGGGTCAGGGAGAGGCGCTCCAGCAGAATCAAGAACTGCGATGCGTTTGGTGAATTCATCGCGTGTGACATAAAAATCGGTAGTATTATAGAGTCTGTTTCCGTACAAATATCCGTGATTCCGGTCGAATACACCGGAGGCATAAAATGTTAGTTCATCTAAAAATGTTGGTCCGCCGAAAGTCCCTTCGATGCGCGTGTTATTTAATGGTTGATATTTATCGACATGCGGAAAGACTTCGTTGTATTTACTATAATAATCTCCCGTTAACATACGAAGACTGCCTGTATGCCTAGCTCCTCCTTCTTTAGTAACATAATTTACCACACCGCTCAATGCATTGCCGTATTCCGCACTAAACGTACCGGTAGAAACGGTGACCTCCTGCACGGCATTCGTTGCAACACCGATTGAACTTAAATTATCATAGGGATTATTAACGGAAATTCCATTCAGTGTAAATGCAATTTCATTGGATCGTCCTCCTCGTACGTGCAATTCTCCGTCATCGTCCACCGCAACACCCGATTGCAATCCGATAATTTCGCTGATACTAGTCACAGGAAGCGCCTGAATATTCTCAGCGGTCACGGCAACAACCGAGTTGGTCTGATCTTGCCGGATAAGAGGATTACGTTCTCCTTCAACGATAAACTCATTTAGTTCAACTGCAGATTCTTTCAGTTGGATGTTCAGTGTTGAGGTATAGTCCACATTTACACCGACATTGTTCACGCGAGTCGGTTGATATCCCACATAACTAACGGAAACCGAATATGTTCCCGGCGGAACATTCACAATAACATAATTACCTTCAAAATCGGTAGCTGCGCCGAGCGTTGTACCGACAACAGCAACGACCGCCGAAGGAATACCTTCTCTCGTTTTCGAATCGGAAACTTTACCGGCAATCTTTCCGGTAGTACCGGAAAAGAGAAGCGATGAGAGAAGAATGAATGCAGCAAGGAGGAACAGCACGTAGCGATTGTTCATAATAACGATCCATTACTGATGGGTTCAACAATAAATGTTTGCGTTTGGAATATAGGGAAAGCGGATGGTTGAGTCAAGAAATGTCCATCATGATTCATCGATTAAAATTTCAATCCGAAGGAAAGGTAGTGAACTGGTTTCAGTCTTCCAAAATCCACGTATGCATAATCTATGCTAATATTCAATAGCGGCGTCAGCGCATAATTTAAACCCCCTCCGAATGTTAATCCTTGTTCCGTGCCACGTTCAAAAGCGGATTTCCATCCCCCGCGAAGAGCAATGGTGTTTGCCCATGAGTATTCGATTCCGCTGTTCACATACTCAGTGTTGTCATTCGGATGAACTGCGTCGACTGCCAACGTTACACGGTGATAGCCGTCTTGCACCACATCAGTTGCTACACCAACACGAAAGATGAGCGGCAGATCGTATCCCTCTAACGACAGTTCTCCGTCAATAATGTTCTTTCCTCCAGCGCCTGTGCTGACAAGAATTTTATTATCTCTTCCCTCCAGTTTCATCTTCGGACCGAAATTGGACATACTCGCTCCGATGTGAAATCCGTTCAGAATCGGCGCGGTATACAATGTACCGAAATCGAAGGCAAAAGACTGTGCGCTCATATTCCACAGATATTCCCGAATGTATTTTATATTCACGCCGATTGTAAATTTATCAGTGAGATTTTTTGCGAAGGAAATGTTCATCAGCGTTCCTCCAGCAGTGTATCGCTCTCCCGTCCCTTCAGGATCTTCCGTCGTTGTGACTTCGATTTCCCCGACATTCAGCGATGTAAAACTTAATCCCAGTGTTCCAAGATCAACCAGTGGTATGGCAATCGCCGCATTGTCGTATTTGATGTCTGCAATCCAATCAATGTGGTTAAACGACGCTTCACCACTATTTAACCGACCCAAACCTGCCGGATTCCAATATATCGCCGAAAGATCCGTTGATACCGCCGTAAACGCACCTCCCATGGCAGTTGACCGGGCTCCCAAACTGATTTTTAGGAATGATGCCGCTGTCGTCCCGGTTTTGGTTAACGCCGCCTGTTGTCCGAACAGCACAGAGGTAACCACCAGGAGTGAACAGCACCAAAAAATGATTTTTTTCATGATGAGAGACATCTGAAAAACCCCTTTCGTAAGGATATTTGAGAGAGAGGAAAGAAAAATTTGAATTAGTTGAGATGTAAAATGTTCTTTGACAAGGTCATTTCATCTGTAGAAGATCACCAGACCAAGGG
>JALNZH010000210.1 GCA_023229405.1 Bacteroidota bacterium | reverse complement strand
GATCCATTTCCCCAAAAAATATGCCCGGCGGGCAACAGTGAATGCTGCATGTGTCGGTCCGGATGGTACGAGCGATTGAAGTTCGATCGCAAGCTCCGGCAGTACCCGTTCATCGGCATCAAGCCACAAAACCCACTCATGTTTTGTTTGACTGACCGCAAAGTGTTTTGCAGCGGCAAATCCCATCCACGGCTGAATGAATACACGGTGAGTATATTTTTTTGCTCTCGCAACGGTGTCATCGGTACTTTCCGCATCAACAACAATAATATCGTCGCTGAACGAAACGCTCTGGAGGCACTCCTCGATATTGTGCGACTCGTTTTTTGTAATAACAATAACGGAACAATGGATCAAGCGTCCGTTCCTCCTTCCACCCGACCCGCACTGATGCACAATCCGACTGTAAACCAAACGAACACCATAATTTCGTGGTCACCGAAATTCCATTCGAATAATCCGTTCACCATAAATCCGCAAAAGACTGCTAATGCGCCGAGGGCGATGGTACGCACAAATGGGTCGTCTGCCGCTTTCCGGAACACAAGAAATTCTGTTCGAATAATTTTATAAAACAGAAACATTACGACGCTGAGACCAACAATACCGATGGTCACCAGCAAGTGAACGTAGTTGTTGTGCAAATGTCCCGCCGGTTCATCCCCCGTCGGTATTCGATAGGTCAGATACGTTGTGTAGAGATCGATATCACCAAATCCGAGCAGCGGTCTATCCTGCCACATTTGTAAACCGGTAGACCACATATTAAATCTGCCGATATTCGTTGAGTTCGAAAAATCCAAAATACTCTTTGCCCGGGCCACCTGCTGCTCTGGTGCAAATTGAAAAAAGAGAATCACTGCAGCAAATAAGAGCGCAAACAAAACCCGATAATGCACAACGCTCATCACCAGAATGCCGAAAATGAGTCCAAGCCAGGCGCTGCGGGTGTTCGTTAGAATCAGGGCAAACATCGTCGGGAGAAACACGGCGGAGTAATAGTAGCGTTCGCTCCGGTCAGTTTCAGTGCTGAGCATAAACGGAATCAGCATCAACGATACGATCATCTTCAAACCGCCGGTGGTCATATAATGCTGGAACACATAGAGACGTTCCGTTCCATCAGCATAATAGAGAATGATCTCGGCTATGGAAAGCAATGCCACTGCCCCGGAGAGCAGCTGTACAGAACGCCGGATTTTTTTCTTTGAATCAAAAGCAATAATTGCTGCATATGCCATAACAATAAGCAACAACCGTTTTGAATTTTTTAACGCGTCAAACTGATAATCAGAATTCATCGCAGTCACAAATTCAATAACGATATACGCCAGAACTGCAACATCGATTGCCGTATGAGGAATGAACCAGCGTTGTTCCTTGGCAAACAGAACAAGAATCGAAAGAATAATCAGTCCGAGCAGTAGTGACGAGGCAGCAATGGAGACAGAAATGACGCACACCTGCAGCACCACGAACCAATAGAGATATGTCTTAAGCGTATCGGTCTGTATCATTGATGGTCGAACTGCATATCGTGAAGTTTTCTATAAAGACCGTTTTTCTGTTTCATTAACTCCACATGCCGACCTTCCTGTATGATACTACCATGCTCCAGCACAATAATCCTATCCGCATTGCGGATGGTGGAAAGACGGTGCGCAATCACAAACGATGTTCTGTTCTGCATTAACCGTTCCATCGCTTCCTGGACAAGTATTTCACTTTCGGAATCCAGCGCCGATGTTGCTTCATCGAAAATCATGATGGGAGGATTCTTCAGGAGCGCGCGGGCAATCGATAATCGCTGACGCTGACCACCAGAAAGCTTCACTCCCCGGTCACCGATCATCGATTCAAAACCATGCGGCATCTCCTCAATAAAGGACAATGCATTCGCCGCTTTTGCCGCATCACGAATCCGCTCCATCGGACAATCGTCCAAACCATACGCAATGTTGTTCCGGACGGAGTCGTTAAAGAGAATCGTCTCTTGCGTCACAATGCCGATCTTTTCCCGTAATGATTTCACATCGATGTTCCGGATATCTGTTCCGTCAATAAAAATTCCGCCGCCCACCGGATCATAAAACCGCGGTAGTAAATCCACGAATGTTGTTTTTCCGCTTCCACTGGGACCGACGAGAGCGATCAATTCCCCTTTGCGAACGCGAACGTTCACATCGGAAAGCACAATGCGTTTTTCACCGTTCTCGGCTGCATAACCGAATGTCACTCCACGATATTCCACCGAGTCCTTAATCTCAGAGATCGCCACTGCGCCGGGAGAATTTTGAATGGCCGGTTTCGTATCCAGAATTTCGAAGATCCGTTTCCCCGCTGCAGAAAATTCCTGCAAACGGTTATTGACGCTTGCGAGATCCTTCACCGGAGGCATAATCTGGAATATGGCAAAAAGGAATCCGAGAAATTCCGCTGCTTTCATCTCGCCGGAGATCAATACCTGCTGTCCACCGTACCAAATAATTACGGCACCGGCAAGAATGGAGAGCAGTTCTGTGGAGGGTGATGACAAATTTCTGATACGGGTCATTTTCAAAATCGTTTTAAAATAACTCTGCGTCTCTTTCCGAAATTTTTTATTCTCAAATTCCTCCATCGCGAAGGCTTTTACTACTTTAACGTTGGAGATCGTTTCTTGAAGCACGCTCGTGATATCCGCCATTTTTTCCTGCATAATGCCGCTTTGTTTGTGCAGCCGCAGACCGATGCCGGAAATAATCAATAGAATCAACGGAAAAACAATAAATGCGAGGAGTGTCAGTTTCCAACTGAGTGTAAATGCCATGGTTAGAAAAACAATAATCAACAGCGGTTCTTTAATCAGTGTCACAAAACTTGCCGACACGCCACCGTTCACGACGTTCACATCGTTGGTAACGCGGGAGATCAGATTGCCTGTCCGTTCGTTTGAGAAATATGAAAGAGAAAGGTTGTGCAGATGTTCGTAGAGTGCATTACGCAAGTCGCGCATCAGACTCTGTTCTACACGTGCCATTAGATAGGACTGGCAATAATCAAAGATGTTCTTCATCATAAAGACGAAAAAAATCAGCGCACATATTTTGAACAACGCTTCCGATTTCGTTCCGGCGAAGAGAAAACCGCGAATCGACTCCTCTACATATTGTTTCACTCCTACAATTTCATTCGGCACAAGTTGATTTTTCGGAGGTGTCTGCGTTGCGGCGATCTCCATTGGCGTTTGATCGAAGAGTGTTTCCAACAACGGGATGGTCAGATAGATTGACGCACCACTGAAGATTGAAAACATGATCGTGCAACTAATGGAAAGCGCCAGTGTCCGCCAATATGGACGAACATACGATAATATTCGAAAGAAAGTTGTCATAGTATACAAATTGAGTCCATTCGACCGGTCATAACTCTCATAAAAATCTGAGAAGAATAACACTCACTGCGAATATTTTTCTTTGCAACACTGAAAAGTTATTTCAACTTCGCCACGGCTTCCGGAGTAACCGGAGGCAATGGTGTCTGAAGATTTCTTGCATGTTGATATTCCCACCCCTTCGCAAAAATCGCCAGCGAATGCAGCGCAGAATAATAGGCCAGATAAAATCCGTGTATGCCGTCCTTCCATCCCTTCAACGAAATATACATCCGCAAAAATACCGATAACGGATTGAACACAAAATTGTACCAGCGGATGATCCGTCCGTTCGACACTTTATTCAACACATCGAGGGATGAATAATCGTTCATTTTTTCGAGATACTGATGCAGGGAGTTATAGGTATAATGATTCAGGTCCGCCTGTAATAGTCCGTTCATTCCTTCCACCAAAAATCCTTCGTGTACCGGACGGTGATTCATTCGTGTTTTTGATTTCTTAAACAGTCGCAGTTGATACCCGGGATACCATCCGCCGTATTGTATCCACTTTCCGAGAAAATAACTCTTCCGCGGCATTTCATATCCGTTCAGCGAATCGTCGGAGTGTATTGTCTTGAGAATTTCTACTTTTAATGCATCGGTCACTTCTTCATCTGCATCGATCGAGAAAATCCATTCATGTGTCGCCTGCTGAAGCGCAAACTCTTTCTGTTTTGCAAAACCTTCCCAGGGCTTCACAATGACTTTCCCCTTCAGCGACCGTGCAAGCTCCGCAGTCCTGTCCGTACTCTCTGCATCCACCACAATAATTTCATCCGCCCACTGAACGCTTTGTAGACAGCGTTCAATGTTCACTTCTTCATTCTTCGTTATGACCGTCACACTGATCAATCACTTACTCGTACAATTTGATAATTTTGCCAATTATTTTACGACGATGTTGACGAGTTTATTTTTAATAACGATTTCTTTTACAATCTGCTTCCCCTCCAAATGTATTTTTACATTCGGTTCCGCATGCGCTGTCGCTTTCAGATCATTTTCGGTAGTGTCGTTCGGTACGTTGAACTTTGCTCGGATCTTTCCGTTTACTTGCACCACGATTTCTACCTGATCCATCACTGTCAGCGCTACATCGTACTGAACCCATTGTGCCGTCGAAAAGAGCGACCCCTGATTGCCCAGCCGGTTCCACAATTCATCGGTGATATGCGGTGCAAATGGTGCCAGCACGATCAGAAAATCTTGCATCAGTTTTTTCGGAAGTTTTTCTTGTTTGTACGCTTCGTTAATAAAAATCATCATCTGTGCGATGGCGGTATTAAACCGGAGCGCCGGGACATCTTCTGTTATTTTTTTTACCGTCTGATGAAACACACGCAGAAATTCCGGTGTCGGCTCCACATCGGCAATGATAGTATTTAAGGTCTCTTCTTCCGTGACGTACAATCGCCAGACACGATTCAGAAAACGAAAGACACCTTCCACCCCTTTTGTGCTCCACGGTTTCATCTCTTCCAGCGGGCCCATAAACATTTCAAACAACCGGAGAGCATCGGCGCCGTATTCCTTCGTCACATCGTCCGGATTGACGACGTTGCCGAGGGACTTGGACATCTTCTTGGAATTTTCACCGAGAATAATTCCCTGGTGCCGCAATTTCATGAACGGTTCCGGTGTTGTGGCAAATCCGAGATCGAACAATACTTTATGCCAGAATCGTGCGTACATCAAATGTAACACAGCATGTTCCGAGCCGCCGACATACAGATCCACCGGCATCCAGTATTTTTGTTTTTCCAGATCGCAGAAGATCGTATCGTTCTTCGGATCGATATACCGGAGATAATACCAACAGCTTCCCCCCCATTGCGGCATGGTATTCGTTTCTCGCCGTCCTTTTTTTCCGGTACCATGATCAACAACATTCACCCAATCCGTTGCGAGAGCCAATGGAGATTCGGTTGTGCCGCTTGGCTGAAATTTTTGAAGTCTCGGCAGAACCAACGGCAATTCTTTTTCGCTCAACGGACTCATCGTTCCGTCTTCCCAGTGGATAATCGGAATCGGTTCACCCCAATAGCGTTGACGGGAGAACAGCCAGTCGCGCAATTTGAAGTTTACCTTTTTCCTTCCAATTCCTTTCGATTCGAACCATCCGACGATTTTTGAGAATGCTGCTTCATAGGTCAACCCGTCGAGAGTCACTTCGCCGTTGGAAGAATTCACGCACGGCTCTTCTTTGGCAATATATACCTGTTCGTTCACATTGTGCGGTGATTTCACCACTTCCACAATCGGTAAGAAATATTTTTTCGCAAAGTCCCAATCCCGTTCATCGTGTGCAGGCACAGCCATGATCGCGCCGAAGCCATATCCCATCAACACATAATCGGCAATCCAGATCGGAATTTGTTCCCCGGTAGCGGGATTGACAGCATATCCGCCCGTAAAGACACCGCTTTTATTCTTATCCATGCCGCGGTCCAGTTCGGACTTCAGCGTTGCTTGTTTGCGATATTCATCTACCTGTTGTTTCTGTTGCGAAACTGTGACCGTCTCCACCAGCGGATGTTCCGGAGCAAGTACCATATACGTTGCTCCAAAAATCGTGTCGGGTCGCGTTGTAAAGATCCGGATAGATTCAGCGCTGTTGGCAATTTTAAAATCAACCTCCGCTCCTTCTGACCGTCCGATCCAATTCTTCTGCATTTCCACTGTGGAGGCTGGCCAATCAAGCAAGGCGTAATCTTCCAACAACCGTTCGCAATACGCGGTAATGCGCATCATCCACTGTTTCATCGGGCGGCGTTCGACGGTATAACCTTTTTCCACCCATTCGTCTACTTCTTCATTGGCAAGAACTGTCCCGAGTTTTTCGCACCAGTTTACGGGAATTTCTGCGATGTACACCAGACGATAATCTTTGAGAACATTCTGTTTCTCCAGTTCCTTCATCGCTTTCCAACCGGCAGCAGTAAAGCAGCAATCATTATTTCCGCAATAGAGCATGCAGTCGATCTTCGAGCAGCCAAACTGTTCGAACTCCGCCATCAATTCAGCAATGGGACGCGCCTTCTTGGCACGGAAATCGTACCAAGAATCATAAATCTTCAAAAAAATCCACTGCGTCCATTTATAATAGAGAGGATCGGTGGTATTCACCTCGCGGCTCCAGTCGTAACTGAGTCCGAGCATTTTTATCTGACGGCGGAAGTTGTTAATATTTTCTTCTGTTGTCACCGACGGATGAATGTTGGTCTGCATTGCATACCGCTCCGCCGGAAGACCGAACGCATCCCATCCCATTGGATGCAGCACGTTTACACCGTTTAATCGCTGGAAACGAGTGAAAATATCGGTTGCCGTGTATCCTTCCGGATGTCCCACATGCAGTCCCGCACCGCTCGGATACGGAAACATATCAAGCACATACATTTTCTTTTTGGAAGGATCTTCGACAGTTTTATACGTC
>JALNZH010000209.1 GCA_023229405.1 Bacteroidota bacterium | reverse complement strand
ACAGCGAGTCGGTTCGCTCGTGAATGGAAAACTTGCAGCGGGCACGCATGAAGTGACCTTCAATGCCGGTGGACTTGCTTCCGGAGCATATTTCTATACATTAAAATCCGGAACTGTCGTTGAAACTAAGAAAATGCTCTTAATGAAATAAATGGACTCGCATCATAACAGTAAAGCCCGATCCGGTCATACCGAATCGGGCTTTTTCATTTTTGAATTTTCGTCCTGTCAAATATACTTCTTCGTCGAATTCCACACAGTACGAATCCGCAGCCGAGGTTTCCTGCAGAGAAAGATCGGAAGGTTATTTTCATACGGCATCGCATATTCTGAAGAATGGGTTTTCATCTGTACGACTTCGGAAAATGTATCACTGTAATCAATCATCGAACCGCCGACAGCAATCAGCACTTCCAATGAATCATTCAACCGCTCCAATCCCCAGAGCCAATAGCTGTTATGTCCGCACATTACTTTCGGAAGTTCGTACTGAACTCCATAAAAATCGATTGCCGATGCCTCCCCATAATTCTGTACATAAATTGTCGTCAATGGCTTTTCCTTGTCGTCAATATTCCGGTATACTTCCGCAATATCACTGGTTAAACTCTCCCATCCAAACCGATCGGCAAAATGCTGAGGCAGCATCCCCATTGAATGGCCTTCCGTATTCTGTATCGGTATTCCAAGTGAATGCATATACTCCTGCAAACGATCCGGCGGAAGAAGATCGATGGCCATCGGCATAATCATTAATCCCGTACTTGCCAGAACAACAGTATACATGACCCCAATCCATCGAAACTGTGCTGATATCCATCGCTCTATCTGAACAGATCCCGCCGCAAACAATACGACCATTGCAGGATTAAAGTATTCAGCTTTTGAATTACCATTCATAAGAAGAATCGCAAGCACAGTAATGATAATAATGCCTATACTTCGAACTTCCCTCTTTGGATGACGGAATATTACAAAAAATCCAGCACCCCATACTGGTACTGCTAAAGGATTATACAGCGTGAATACTCCCGTCACAAATGTCACGGGATTTTGCGAAGCATATTTTACTCGTGCAGCATTTTTTGCAAATTCAAAATGGGCAAAATCATTTTGGATATTCCAGATGATATACGGAAGAAACAAAATCACTGCAAGACCGGCAGCGTACCAGGGCCATGGGGTTTTCAACCAATGACGCATCGGTGTCGTACATACTCCCGCTGCCAGTCCTACTGCCATCCATCCCATGCTGATTTTGTTCATTAAACCGATCCCAAGAAGAAAACCGATCACAATCCAATACCTTGGTTCATTTGTTTCGATCAACCAGAGAATCATAAAAAATGTCAATGCCCATAGCAGTATTTCGATTGCATTCATCGAATATATTCCCGTAATACCCACAATGCCAGGAGCGACCGCCATCAGTATCGAAGCCAACAATTGGGCAAAACGGTTTCCTCCTAATTGTCGAGAGATACTACCTGCAATTATTACCGTACCGGCATGTGCTAATGATGGGAGAAGGCGAACAGCAAAAATTGAATCGCCAAAGATGGATCGAATACTCCGCAAGATAAACGCACACAAGGGAGGCTGATCGACATATCCGAATGAAAGATGTTCGCTGCAGGCTATATAATAGAGCTCATCCCTGAAAAATCCGTACGTAGTAAAGAAATTGTTGTACCAGTGGATGAAGAGTATGACAGATGCAACTGCAAGTATGTGGAGATTCTTTTTAGCAAATGAGAGGAACACGAATTTTCAACTCCCGTATAAACACGCTGTGCAAATACCACGACAGGAAGTTATGTCACAAAAACAAGTACAGAAAATGGTCCGGAGTAAAATTATTTTTTAGATATTTTTTTATTGCTGTTTGAAGCAATTTTAACACACAGCCACCGTCATTCTAAACGAAATCCCCTTAAACGTAATGTTGGATGTAGTGAAGAATCTTGTTCGAATAGCCCGAATTCAGACAGATTCTTTGACTTGCAAAAAACGCAAGTCTCAGAATGACAATAAAAAGGTCATTTTTGAGATGGCTTCTAATAAAAATAATAATGGATGGCTAATTGCGGTAGAGGCAGAATTGTTCCGTCTGAAAAATAGGTAAACAAACCTTGGAACGTAAAATGAACTGCATCTTGCAAAAGGAATTCACCGCCTAGACCGGCTCCAAACCGAAACGGAGCCGAATAGTTATTTCCCCCTGCTCCGTTATAATAATAACTAGATGCTACACCGAAAAAAAATCTCGCCGAATTGCTTCTTGTTAAATCCAGCTGATATTCCGCACCGAATGAATAGAATGTATCGGTGTTTTTAGGCTTAAAGATTCCGAAGACAGCCTGCAGCGAACTCTTTCCTTCTGTATGGTACCGGTAACTTATACCCACACCGGATGCCGGTCCGCCGGAAAATCCAAGTCCATACACACTTTTCCCGAACGCATCACCTTTAACATTTGATACTGCCACTTGTGCTTGCACAGTATGTATTGTTGCTACAATAAAAAGACAAACTACCATCAATGATTGAAGTTTCATTACCAAAAGTCCTTGCTACTTGTTTACAATATGTATTTAATTTATCTACTCTCAGAGGTAAACAATTATTCCTCCTTTAACCAACGGTAAATTTCCTTTATACTCGGTTTCTTCCCGGTGACCAAAATCCCGATCCTGAATACTTTACCGGCAACCCACATCAAACTGTAAATTGTCAACGGTAACAGTACCAACGACAAAACAATTTCCCACCATGCCGGTGTTTGAATTGATAACCGTAGCGCCATCATTGTGGGAGTTAATAATGGAATTTGCGACATTATCTTGACAAGCAACGAATCTGGATTGAACATCACAGGTACGGCAAACGCGATCGGTAACACCAGAATAATAGTGATATACCCTGTCATTTGCTGTGCTTCCTGTTCTGTGGAAACCGTAGAGCCGGCAATAATAAAGATACCGACATACATAAAATATCCAAGAATAAAATAGAGTATCAACAACATGAGATTATCCACCGTAACAAACGGCACTGGTGTGGTGAAATTCACTCCGACGAGAATCAGCACCCAAAATGCAACAGTGGTTAATCCGAGCATGGAAAGTCCGATAATTTTACCAGACATCAGTTCTTGCGCGGAACACGAAGAGATCAACACTTCCACGATGCGATTCGCTTTTTCTTCGATAATACTTCGAATGAGCATCTGGCCGGACGATAACACCAGAAACATCAACATCATGATAAAGATGTACCCGGTAAAAAATGTTTCCATAAAACCGGACTCTTTTTCGTCACCATGTTTCGATACCTTAAATGTTTTGATATCGACATCGGTCATTAATTTTTTGACGCTCGCCGCGTCGTACCCGTTCGCCTGCAGTCGCCGTTCGATGATAATCTCTTCCAGAATATTCGAAAATCTATTTTGATCTCTGGCGTTACCGACATTTTCTGCACGATATTCTATTTTGCCCTGTTCCAAGACGTTGGCAGGCAAGATAAAATATCCCTCAATATCTCCTGATGCTAGTTGAGTGGTCGCAAGGATTTTAAGGTGTTCCGTATCTTTATTTTCGTCCTTAATTTCTTTCAACTGGTAATTTGGCACCCCTTTTTCAATCGTATATTTTTCCAGTAAGCGAGAATTGATGAGCCCAGTTAACGAATTGGTCATATCAATTACTCCGAACACTTTTGTCTTTTCGTCTTCTTTATCCGCCAATAAATTCGGTATGACAATAAAGATGGCCAAAATCATCGGCGTCATGATCAATCCGATGAAGAACGCTTTGGTTCGCACCTTTTCAATAAATTCCCAAGTTGCGACGGTGAGGATCTTGTTCAATTCATCTTCTCCTTTCGCAGCCGCTCTTTTACCTTTTGGAGTCTAAAAAACGATAACACCGACACCGCTCCGCCGATGCCGGCAAGCATTCCGGAGTCTTTTCCAGCGGCCAATAAAATAAGACCAATGAGCGTCACCAACAGGCCTATGATAATCGACACTGTTTGTTTTTTCACTTCGGGATTCTTGATTGCAGGAATGGTTCCTGCAGATGCGTGTTCAATTTTTTCTTTTTCCACCTCTTCCACCGATGTTCCGACCACCTGAAGAAAAATGGAATTTAACGAAGGTTCGACGAATTCGAATTTTCTGAGATCAACTTTCGGCATAACCGCTTGAAGAATGTCGTTCGACGACACAGTCCCGGCGAGCGTCAATTCAGCATAATTTTCATAGATGGTAGCGGTACGGACAAATGGTAACGATGACAAAAATTTTCCATCACCATCGAACTCTAGGTGTAACGCATTCGCTCCAAACCGTTGCTTCGCCTGTTTTACCGTTCCTTCCAGAACGATCGCGCCGCGGTTGATAAGACAGATCTCGTCGCATAATTTTTCTGCGGTTTCCATCTGATGGGTGGAAAAAACGATTGCTTTTCCCTGTTGCTTCAATTCGGCAAAGATATCTTTCATGACAATCTGATTCACGGGATCGAGTCCGGAAAACGGTTCATCGAGAATGATCAGATCGGGATCGTGAAGGATTGTTGTAATAAATTGTGCTTTTTGTTGATTTCCTTTGGAGAGTTCTTCTACTTTTCGTTTTGCATAAGTAAGCAGGTTAAACCGGTCCAACCAGGCTATCGCTTTCTTTTTTGCGTCGGCAGAAGAAACTCCGCGCAGTGAAGCAAAATACACGATCGTATCAAGCAGTCCATTTTTCTTATACAGTCCCCGTTCCTCTGGCAGATAGCCGATCCTATTCCGGATTCCATCGCTGAACGGCTGGCCTTCATACGTAATCAGGCCGGAATCGGGTTTTATGATATTTAACAGCATCCGTATCGTTGTACTTTTCCCTGCACCGTTCGGTCCGATCAGCCCAAAAATTCCTCCCCTTCGTACTTCCAGCGAAACGTTATCGACTGCAAGGACGGTGAAAAACTGTTTCCGTAATTGAACTGCTTTAAGCATTGAGAATAGTTGAGTAATAGAGTACTTGAATAATTGGGTAGGAGAGAAGTTGAGGCAATTCGTTCGAGAATTTTTACTCAGCAACTCATCACTCAATCAATGTAATTATTTTGCGAGAATGTTTTGGATCTGTTTAAAATGATTAATGTCGTGTCCCGCTTCCAAATTCACAAGATGCGCGATCGTTTCTTTCCCCCGTTCCTGGTGCATCCCGTATCGTTTCCATTGCGCACGTGAAAGTCCGTTGAGGAAATTGACGTTCGCTTTTCTCACAGCGGTATAAAGATCAAGCATTTCGTTAATATCGCATTCGGCATAATGTGAATTTTTTGCCCAGTCATCTTGTTCGAATGGCTGCAGAGTAACGCCGTTCTTTTCAACAATTGAACGGTATCTCCATCCGAGCACAATTTCCGTTTCCGCCAGATGGGCAACGATCTCGACAACTGACCATTTCCCAGGAGCAGAAGGAGTGTAGAGAATTTTCTTCTTCACTCCTGCAATTATTTTTTTTATCTTCGGCGGCGTGGATTTCAAAACCACCATAGGATTTTCGCCGTGTAGATTGCCAAGAATTCTTGAAATATATTGTTGAGGAGTTTCGGTCATAACGATCCTATATTACTGTACTACCTACTAGAATATTTCACACCTGTTGATAACTATGGAGTAATGCGATATATCATTCGCGGAAATGGAATAGTTTCCCTGACATGTTCCAGACCGCAAATCCACGAAACTGTTCGTTCGATTCCAAGTCCGAATCCTGCATGCGGAACCGAACCATAGCGTCGAAGATCTAAATACCAATCGAACGCTTCCTGCGGAAGATTATGCTCTTTCAAACGGGCCAACAACACATCGTAGTCGTCTTCACGCTGACTGCCTCCGATAATTTCTCCATATCCTTCTGAAGCAAGCACGTCGACAGCCAACGCAAGTTTCGGATTCTCCGGATCGCGTTTCATATAGAACGCCTTTACAATCGAAGGATACCGATGCACCATTACCGGCCGATCGAATTCTTCCGAGATCACCGTCTCATCCGTGGCACCAAGATCATTTCCCCATTCAAATGCAATGCCCTTTTTATGTAAAATGTCTACCGCCTGATCGTATGTAATTCTCGGCAGCGGTCGCTTCACTGCTTCCAGTTTTTGAATGTTCCGTTCCAACGTTTGTAATTCCGGCATACGGTTTTTCAGTACGCTGGTTACGATGTGTTCTAAAAATTCTTCGGCCAGATCCATATTATCATTCAGATCGTTGAATGCCACTTCCGGTTCCACCATCCAGAATTCCGTCAAATGACGTCGTGTTTTGGACTTTTCCGCACGAAAGGTCGGACCGAACACGTAGACTTTTCCCAGCGCCATCGCTCCTGCTTCCCCATACAACTGTCCGGATTGTGTGAGATACGCTTTACCGAGATCGAAATAATCCGTTTCGAATAGCGTTGAAGTACCTTCGCATGCGGCGGGAGTAAAGATCGGCGCATCAAGCAATGTAAATCCCCTTCCATCAAAAAATTCTCGGATACTGCGGATAATTTCATGACGCACGCGCAAGATGGCATGCTGACGCGACGAACGAAGCCAGAGATGTCGTCTGTCCGCAAGAAATTCCACGCCATGTTCTTTCGGTGTAATGGGATATTCTTTCGCGATGGAAATGACCTCAACGTTCGTCACATCCATTTCATATCCTCCGGGCGCACGTTGTTCCGCACGCACGGTGCCAGACATCCGGAAGGACGATTCCTGCGTCAGCTCGCCGCATTTGTTGAACAACTCTTCACCGATCACATTTTTTACTGCGACACCCTGACACACTCCGGTACCGTCGCGCAGCAGA